>JANNAY010001062.1:0-3973 GCA_031384945.1 Deltaproteobacteria bacterium | reverse complement strand
CCTGGCCCCCCCAAAACGGGGGGAAAAAGAGCCCCCCCCCAAACTCGAGCGCTCGGCACTACAATCTCCGTCGTCAAAACCGACATACCCCCGGGGTCGGGGGGGCAGGGGGGCCTTCAGGCGCGCCGCCGTCGTCGTCGGCGCCGTGGTTGGCGTGATGCTCAACCCAGGTTGTGCATCTCGCCTCGAGCAGCAGACCACGCGCTGGGACGACGCCGAGCCCACGCCATCGGCAGCGTCGCCAGCGTCGGCGGACACGTCGTCAGCGTCGTCAGCGAGCCCGTCAACATCGCCGGCGGTCTCGGTGCCTGCGTGTGAGAGCGATGCGCGGCGGGCGTTCGCGATCGATGCGGCGGCGGGGGCCAGGGCGCTCGGGGCCTGCGCGCAAGAGGCGACGTTTACCGACCTCGACGTCGTCACGCGGCGACCGTGGTTCAACGGCGGGCTGCCGCGCGGCGACCTGCTCGAGGCCACGGTACGCATCATCGGCCACCGCGGCGGAGACGTAGAGCGCGAAGTGCGCCTGCTCGCCGACCGCGGACAAGAGATTGGCCGCACGGCGGATGTCTTCGCCAACGCCCGGGCCCGCGGCCGCCTCTTCATCGTCGCCGGCCGCGTGCAGCAGGGACGCCTCGAAGAACACATCGTCAAAGACGGCGCCTTCGTCGGCAGCGGCCGCGTCATCGTCGTCGCCGGCGTCGACGTCGACGACAACGACGACCGCGTCTACGTCTTGCGCTTCGACGGCGGCCACGCCGCCACGCTGGTCTTCGCGGTGCCCATCACGCACCGCTGAGGCGCGATCAGTCGATGGAGTCGGCGGTGCCGTCGGCGCAGGCAGCGTCGATCTCGGCGTCCCAGTCGACCATGCCGTCGAGCGAGGTGTTGATGAAAATCTCTTGCGAAGAGTCGACCGGGCCGAGCTTCATGCGGCGCCAATTGGCGTACAAGTGAAGAAGGTCGCCGTCGGCATTCTTGTGATAGGTCTCGAGCTGAAAGTCGAGCGAGAACTCGCTGCCCTCGCCCTCGAAGACCGCCGGCTCAGGCAGGTGCACGCGGGTGACCAAGAGGTCGCCGAAGGGGCTGGTCTCGTCGTCAAGCGCTTTGATGCGCCGCGCGCCGCCGCGGGCAACGGCCGAGTAGGCCGAGCCGACCGGCGGGTCTTTCAGCTTGTAGCTGAGGTCCCAAAAGAGCTGGTTCGTGTCGCCACCAGCGTACGCTGAAGTGTCTTCGTCGAAGACTTTGTCGTACTCGGCGTAGACGTCGGGGTGAATGTCGGGCGACTTCTGTCCGAGCATCAAGTTCTGGTTCTGTTTGAACGTGCAGTGCACGACGTCGGCGATGACAAGGCCCTGGGCGAGGCCGAGCTTCTCGAGCTTCGCTTCGGTCATGCCTTCGAGATCTTTGACGTGCTTGTCTTCGAGATCGTCGAGAACGTTCTTGAAAGGCTTCTCTTCAGAGACCGCTTGCTTCTCGAGCTCGGCGTTCAAGTTGATGAACGCTTCGCGCAGCTCGGCGTCTTGCACCTCGACGTCGGTGTCTTCTTTGATTTCAAAGCGGTCGAGGATGAAGCGGGTCAGGTCTTCAAGGCCCTCGGGCGCTTCAGCGGGCTTGGCGAAGATGCAGCCGCTGCTGCCCAAGCCGGAGACGACGACGCTGGCGCAGCAGAAGACGGAAACGTGAAAGCGCTTCATGTTCTGATCGTACCTCAGGGTTCGTCGCTGCCAAGCCCACGGTTGCCATCGCTCACAATCGGCAACGCGCCGCGTTGCACGAGCGACAGCGGCCGCACCGAAGGCGACAGCTCTTCTTCATCGCGCGACGTCGTCGTCGAAGCGGCGACGACGTGACCTGTCATGCGCCGCGGTCCAGCATCGACGATCGCCTTGGGCTGCACGTCGGCGGGCCGCACGGCCCAGGCGTCGGCGACGTCTTTGTCTAGCAGGTGCGACGGGCGCACGTTGCTGATGGCGTGGTGCATCACCGCGCGCACGTCGGGGATCGTCTTCTCGAGGGTCGACAGCAGCTCGTTCATCGCGTCGCGCTTGAGGCCGTCTTGAGAGCCGCACAGGTTGCACGGCAGGATCGGGTAGCCGCGCTCTTCGCTGAAGACCTTGATGTCGCGTTCGGCGCAGTCGATGAGCGGGCGGATGACCGTGAAGCGCGCGTCGTCGGTGATGTAGCGCGCGGGCATCGCCTGCAGCTTGCCCGCGTAGAGCATGTTCATCAGCAGCGTCTCGAGCGCGTCGTCGCGGTGGTGTCCGAGTGCGATCTTGTTGCAGCCGAGCTGTTCAGCAGTAGAATACAAAATTCCGCGGCGAAGTCGCGAACACAAGAAGCAGTAGGCTTGGCCTTCTTTGGTGTTCTGCACGACGACCGAATACGTGTCTTCGCGCATGATCTGGAACGGAATGCCAGACTTTTGCAACCACGAGAGCAGGGGCGCGCCATCGTATCCAGGCTGCGCTTGGTCGAGGTGGACGGCGACGATGTCGAAGTCGAACGGCGCCCGCGTCTTCGCTTCCCACAGCAGGTCGACCAGCGTGTAGCTGTCTTTGCCGCCGCTGACGGCGACCATGATTTTGTCGCCGGGGCCGACGAGCCCCCAGCGCTCGATCGACTGCATCATCGTGCGCGTGATCTTGCGTCCGGTCTTGGACTTCAGGCGTGAGGCAGCGGACTTTTGGACCAGCGCGGTCCAGGGCACTTCTTTCTTGTCGGCGTCGACGGAGACCATGTCGAGCAGCGTTTCACCTGCGTCGACGCGCGCAATCCCTCATGACGTCGGCGACTTTGCCGCGCCGGGGCTCGCCTCTATCGAGAGCACTGGCAGGCTGCTCGACAAGTGCAGACCCTCGTCCGGGCGAGCGCCGGAAGGACAGTGCGGATTCTGATCGGGCCCAACGCGTCACAGCTTGTTCGGTGACCCCGTAGCTCCCAAATGACGATCGCCGTTCGCGCCTTGTTTGCCCTCGCTGTGGTCGTCGGCTCCGCGTGCGGTGCGCCGGTCGAGAACGTCGACCTGGGCGACGCCTTCGCCCTTGAAGAGTCGTGCGGCGAGGCCTGCACGGAAGAGAGCGAGCTGGTGGGCCAACGCCTGACGCTGGACGGCCATCACCACAGCGTCGTCGGTGACCTCGTCATCGTGAACGACAGCACGGTCGCCGTCGAAGGTTTCGGCTTCGACGGCGGAGGCTTGGATGTGCGAGCGGTGCTCGGCGACACGATCGACGCCATTGGCGACGGTGACTACGTCGTGCTGAGCGAAGACCTTCGCCGTGCGGGGGGCTACGAAAACGCGCGCCTCGAGTTCGCGCTGCCTGACGACCTCACCGTCGACGAATTCGGCGCGTTCTCAATCTGGTGCATTCCCGCGAGCGCGAACCTGGCGCACGTCGAACTCTGACGTCAGACGCACTGAAGAGCGCGGACGCGACATGTGCCGCGCCTGCTCCGGCTGACGGTAGAATGAGCTCCATGACTCCGAACGCGCTGGCCGCGGCTCTCGTCGGGCACATGAACGGGTTCAAGCTCTCAAAGAGCCAGCTGACCCTCAAACAAGACCGCACGACGTTTCGCCTCAAGGTGTCGACCTTTCCGAAGGGCCGACTCGCCGCATGGGAGCGCGTGGGTACGTGGCTGAGAATCGACGCCGAAGTGCTGGTGCCGGCGGCTGCGACGCTCTTGGGTTGCCCGGCGTCAACGGCGCTGATGGGTGGTCTCCTGCGGCCGACGGCTGCCTTCGCGTCCAACAACCACCCCGGCATTTGGTGGTTGCGCGACGAGCCCGCGGACGCCGCTTTCGCCGCCGCGGTCGTGGATCGAGCCGGCGTGATCGCAACCGTCGCGAAAGCGGCCGAGCACGAGATGGGCTTCGAGGCCGTCATCTGGCCGTATGCCGCGAGTCGTGCCCGCGACGTCAAACTGGCGATCGACTGGCCCACCCCGACCCAATCCATCGAGACCGAGGCGC
>JANNAY010000886.1:0-5157 GCA_031384945.1 Deltaproteobacteria bacterium | reverse complement strand
AAGTTGCGCACATTGGGTGAGCGCGGGATCTTGGTGTTCGGATCCTCAAAGGTCGCATCATATGTTTCAGACATATAGACGATGATTCCCTGCGATGGTATCACACCACTCGGAAACAAAATAGCGCGGGCGCTGCTGTTTTCGAGCAGCGCATTGAAGGCAGCGACGTCAAAGTCGGCGGTGCGCATCTGCATGCCACGCTGATAGTTCGGCGCCGTTGTATAGACGCGGGTCTCACGCGGATCCCAAAACCAGCTGTATCTCAAAACGCGGGCGAATTCGTGACCCAAATCAGTGTTCGTGTCGTCAAAATCAAGCGCAGAGCCAGACATATTCCAATTCTCGGGATCAAAGACAGGAACATTTGATCCCTGCTTGTACCAGACACCGTCAATGATGCGGATATCGGCCTTCCAGTAGAAGCGCTCATCGGCGGCGCCGGGGTCGTCGGCGGCTGTGTCGACGTTCACGATGGGCACGTGGCGCGAGACGGTGACGTCTTCGAAGCCGAAGCCGGTGCCGTCGGTGCGGCTGCTGGGCACGAGGGTGACGTCGGCGAGCACGCCGGGGCTGGCGGCGCCGTCGTCGAAGCGGGGGCCGAAGTCGACGGCGTGCACGTTGCTCGAACGCGGCGGCGTCGACGACGTCGTGTACGCCGTTCCGTTGTAGCCGCCGTCGGGGCGGTGGATGAGCTCGATGCCGAGCGACTGCGTGAAGTTGCTGCGCGCCGTCATGGCGACGCTGCCGCTGCCGCAGACGTCGGGGCGCGAGACGATGACGGGCATGCAGAAGCCGGATTCGTCGGCGGGGTCTTTGCGGGCGCATTTGCTGCCGCTGCTGCAGTTGCTGTCGACGTCGCAGGCGCTGCGACCGGTGACGTCGATGGGCACCGACAGGCGCCCCTGGCCGACGCTCTTGTCTTTCAAGTTGTCGCCGAACGTCGTCGTCAAATACGTCGCCTGCGCCGCCGTCGCCATCGGCATCACCGTCGTCGACGTGATCGCCGCCGCGGTCGACGACGTCGCGTTCCTGAACGTGGTGCCGCCAGCGACGACGGTGGCGGCGCTGTCGTAGCTGGAGTGGTTGTTGACGAGGCCGCCGACCGTGACCGGCGATTGGAAGGTCACCGACGAGCCCGTCGCGTTCGACAGGTAGAGGTTGCCGTTGGCGTGCACGCGACCGCTGAGGGTGATGGGCGCGGGGTTCTGCAGCTCGAGATCGCCGTCCATGAAGACGGCGAATTGAAAGATCGGAATCAGGTCGATGCGGATGGCGTCGGCGACGGTCGAGCTCGCGCCGTTGATCGTCGCCGTCGCCATCACCTGAATCGGCGTCTGCGACGCGAACAGGCCGGCGTTCGGTCCTGACGCGATGGGCGCGAACACCGGCGACGTCGGCGGCGAGGTCGACGACGCACCCGTCGTCGGATCGAAGTAGCGGATGCGGAACTGGCTGAACGAGCCGATGGCCAGCGACGGCGGCGACGCCTCCAACGTCGACAGCGACGGCTGCGGGTTCGTCGCCAGCGCCAGGCGCACGCGCTCGATGCCGGCGGCGACGCCCCCTTCGGCGGCGTAGACGGCGCGCGCGCTGCTCACCTGCTGCCGGGCCTCGCTGTTGTCGCGCATCGTCGCGTACAGCAGCAACGACGACATGCTCGCCAGCACGACGCCGAACAAGAGGACGACGAGGAGGGCGTAGCCACGGGTGCGCGCGTTCATGTCCTCAAATCGGCAGCGCGCCCCACTTCTGGAGCGCGCCGGGGATCATCGTGGATGACGACGTCGTGGATCAGGTGCCAGCGCGGTTGCGCGCCGCCGCGAACAAGAAGGTGCCACGGTAGCGAAAGCCCGTGGCCGCCGACGCCAGCGAGTGGTTCGAGAACATCGTGGGTGGGCGGCTCGACATGCCGTCGGGGGCGCGTCCGAAGGTGACGACGCCGATGCGCAGACCGAGAAATGAGGCCGCCGTCGCCGACGCCGGTTCGCTGCCGGTGCTGGCGGTGACGATCTCGACCTCGCCGGCTTCGTTGACGGCTTCGAAGGCGCCGTCGCCGTCGGAGTCGAAGACGCGCTCGACCTGCAAGTCGACGACGTTGTCGAGGACGATGTCAAAGGCGCCGCCGTTCAACGAGCGCTCGAGCTTCTTGTTCATCACCCGGTAGACGAACGAGCTGCCCACCAGCGCCTGCGTCGGCGCCAGGTCGGCGATGGCCGCCGCCGTCGTCGTGCACGACCCCGTCAAAGGCGTCGTGTCCGTCGTCGTCGTCTCGCAGCCGCGCTTGGCGGTCTTGTTGTAGGCGACAAAGGCGTTGGTGTTGGCGGCGCCAGCGAAGTCGACGGCGCAGGGCGACGACGACGGCGTCGACGGCGTCAGCTCGAGCGATTTCGCGTTGTTCTTCAGGACGATGCGGCGGCCCTGCAGCTCGGCGATCGAACAGCTCGACGTGGCGATGGTGCAGGTGCCGTTGACGTTGACCTTCGACGCCGACGCGAACGCCACGTTCATGCCGCCGTTGCAGATCGATTCGTCGCGCTTGAACACCGTGAGGATGTCGGTGCCGACATCGGCGTCGACGGCGTTGGCGACGTTGTCGACGACGCTGACGAGGTCGCCCGAGAGCGCGGCGTCGCCGCCGATGCCCTGGGTGTCGCGCAGCAAGAGGTGGGTCGCCTGACGCAGGCGCACCTGCGCGTCAGAGACGTTGGTCTCGCTGTTGAGCTTCTTGGCCATCGCCGCCACCAAACTGACGAGCCCCGTGATCAGAATGATCACGATGACCTGCGAAGACATGACTTCAATCAGCGACATGGCCCGGCGACGGGCGCTGGAACGAGATTGTTTCATTGTGCGCTCACCGAAAAGTTTGCAGGACGATGTTTCGCGATACGCCGGTCGCGTCGGCGAATTCGACGATGACGCGGACGTTCTTCAAGGTGGGCTCGGGGTTCGCGTCGGTCACCTTGACGCAGACGTCGTAGGCGCCGGTGACGCTGGCCACGCCGTAGGCGTCGACCTTCTTGTGGCGCTCGCCAGCGGTGACGCCGGTGCAGGTGTTGTCCGCCGCCGTTCCCGGCGTTGACGTTGTCGAGTTCTGATCGAGCAGGGCCGAGGCGCGGGGCATGGCCGACCAGCGCTCCATCGTTTGCTGGGCGATGGTGAACGCTTCCCACTCGTGACGGCTCTTGGCCTGCTCAAGGATCGAGCCCTTGAAGGTGGCCGAGACGGTGCCTGCGAGCACGCCAGCGAGGCCCATGGCGACCATGGCCTCGAGCAGGGAGAATCCACGACGCATCAGATGGCTCCAGAGCGAAGATTGAGCGAGCCAACCGGGGCTCTCACCAGCACATGAAAGACCTCGCCGTTGGCGGTCATCACGATGCGCGCGTTCTGCGAGGCGAGATCTCCGAGGCCGCAGACCGTCGGCTCGCCGACGCCGTAGCGGAAGTACCCGTCGGACGAAGGGCAGAAGCGCAGGATCGCGCTCGCGGTGCCCGGCAGCGCCGTCGCCGTCACCGTCGACCCGCTCAGGGTCTCGATGCGCAGCACGGTGGCGCCGCCCAGCTTCTGCTGCTTCTTGGACGTGAAGCCGGTGAGCACGCGGCGGGCGCTGTCGGGCGAGATGGTCGGGTCGACGACGCCGAGCTTGAGGTCGAGGTTGTTGGCGCCGATGGCGACCTCGACAGGCAGGTTGCTGCGCTGCGCCAAGCCCTGGCCGGCTTCAAGGGCGGCGAGGGCGGCGCGCGAGGCCTCGTTGGCGCGGTAGTGCGACACCATCGAGCGGAAATTGGGGGCGGCGAGGCTCGCGAGAACGCCGACGATGACGACGACGGCCATCACCTCGATCAAGGTGAACGCGCGTCGCACAGCCAGCGGGGACTCAAAGCGAGGGACCATGTCGTGTTCATCGTCCCCGCCGATGTCGCCTTGAGCGGCGGCTGCCGATCCCTTGAACCGTTCGCGTTCGAGGCACTTCTCCGTCGACGTGGTCGCTGCTAGTGCCTGCGGGTGGCTGACGGCGCACAGAAGAACCTCGCCGAGCTCTTAAAGCTCCACGACGAGTTGTCGGGACCCGATCGGCTGGGCGGCGGCGTCGTCGTCCTCGGCGGTCCGCGTGGCGTCGGCAAAGCCCACCTGCTCGCTGAGCTGCGCAAAGAGCTGGCCCGCAGCGGCCGCCTGGTGCTGTTCGGACGCGCCGAGCAAACCGCCACCCAGCCCTACGCGATGCTGCGCGAGCCGGCGGCGCAGGCACTGGCGTTTCTCGAATCCCGCGGCCTCTCTGACACCTTTCTCGACACCCACACCCGCGCGCTCTCAGTGCTGGTGCCGGCGCTGGCGTCGTCGTCGTCGCTGTCGCGGGCCCGTGACAAGACCGCCTTTCTCGAAGGCCTGCGCGCGCTCTTTCTCGACCTGAGCCGCCACGCGCCGCTGACGTTGCAGCTGGCCGACCTGCACTACGCTGACGATGACACCAGAGACGCCGTCCGCTTTCTCGCCCGGCATCTCTTCAACCCCGACGGCGTCGACGTCGACGTCTCGACGGCCGAGCGCTTCAACGCCATCTTGATGGCCGCCGCCCGCACCGACGACACCGACGGCAAAGCCCTCGTCGACGCCCTCGCCGAAGGCCCGCGCTCGCGCCTCTTCGTCGTCGAGGGCCTCTCGCGCTCTGGGCTCGCCAGCTACCTCGCTTCGCACGTGCTGCTCGACCGGCTGCTGGCGGCGTCGCGGGGGCGCCCCGAAGACGTCGACGAGCTGCTCGAGGCCCTGCCGAAAGACACCGACGCGCTCTTGCTGCAACGGCTCGCCGCGCTCGATCCGGCGGCGAAGCGCGGCCTGGTGGCGTTGGCGACCATCGGACGTCCGGCCACCGCCGACCTCGTCGCCGCCGTCGTCAAAGGCGCCACCGGCGAAGTCGCCCGCCACCTCGGCGCCCTCGTTGAAGCTCGCCTGCTCGTGCGCCGCCTGCACAACGGTGAGCTGTTGTTCTCGTTCGCGCGACCGCACCACCAAGAGGTCGTCGCCCGCTCTCTCGACGTCGAAGAGAAAAAGGCGCTGCACCAATCCATCGGCGCCGCCTTTGAGCTGCGCGAGGCGCCCGAACAGCTCCTGGCGTTCCACTTCTTGCGTGGCACGGCGCCGGCGCGCGGCTTGCCG
>JANNAY010000875.1:0-2458 GCA_031384945.1 Deltaproteobacteria bacterium | reverse complement strand
CGTCGCCTCGCTGACGAATTCACGCTCGAGTCCGTCGTGGGCCAAGGCACGCGCGTCAGCTTCACGAAATGGAAGCGCCGCTGCTGATCGATCGATGGCTCCTGCAGCCCGACGTCCTCGTAGGCGACGAGTCTGCAGTCTCCGTGGCCCGCGTGCGCGTCCGGGAGATCGGCCGTGGACTGCCGCTCGAGCTGGTCGAGACCATGGCGCTCATCACCAGTGAGCTGCTCGTGAACCAGCTGCGGCACGCCCGCGGTGGTCGCTTCGCGGCGCTCAGATTCGAGCGCGACGGCGTCGTCGGCATCGAAGTCATCGCCGCCGACCGCGGCCGCGGCCTGGTCGATCCGCCGCCAGCGATCGCCGATCGGGTCTCGTCGGAGGGATCGGTCGGTGCCGGGCTCGGCGCCGTGTTCCGCCTGGCCGACGAGGTCGACGTCGACGTGCGCGTCGGCGAAGGCACCTGCTTTCGTGCGCGGAAGCTCGTGGTCAGCCCGCGCCATCGGGCCGAAATCGGCATCTATGGCCGTCCGTGCCCGGGCGAGGAAGTCTCGGGCGACGATGGCGCCTACCTTCGCCACGGTGACTTCACCGCCGTCGTCGTCGCCGACGGTCTCGGCCATGGTCCCTGGGCCCGCGAAGCATCCGAGCGCGCGATGACCGCCCTCGGCACCGGCGCGCCCGCCGACATCGTGCGCGAAGCCGACCGCCTGCTCGTCGGCACGCGCGGGGCAACCATGGCTGCGCTGCGCTGTGATCACAGGGCCGCCGTCGTCGAGCACGCCAGCGCGGGCGATGTGGCCAGCCACCTCGAGCGCGCCGGACGCGGCAGCAGGCTCGCCGGGCAGTCGGGCACCGTCGGCGTCGGCCGGCTCACCGGGCTCCGCGTGGAGCAGGAGCCCCTCAGCGCGGGCGATGTGCTCATCGTCGCGACCGACGGCGTGACCTCTGCGGGCGACGCTGTCCGAGCCGGGAGCCGCCACCCCTTGTTGGTGGCGCACCAGCTGGTCAGAGACTTTTCGCGCCCGACGGATGACGCGCTCGCGCTGGTCGCACGACTGGGTTGATCGGGGGTCGGCGTTAACCATCGAGGATCGAGCAGCGTCGGCGTGATGGGTCGTGCGCGATCGAGCGTCGACGCTCTCGCGGTCGTGTGCTTTGGCTCAGCGACAGTTGCCGGCCTTGCGCGACGTCGAGCGCCGCGCGCTGTGCTGAGGTGCGCAGCTGCCGGAGAGCGGCTCAGCGGATGCACAGCTGAGAGTTGCCGAAGGTGGAACGGCGGCAAGACCGGAGTTGTCCTGGTCACTGCCCTTCCGGGCATTGGAGTCATCATGACGATCAAGAAGAGCGACACGCAGCTGAAGCAGGACATCGAAGCCGAGCTGCTTTGGGACCCGCGGGTGAACGCTGCGCAGATCGGGGTCAGCGTCGACAAGGGAGTGGTCTCGTTGCTGGGCGCCGTCGACAACTACGCCGAGAAGTGGGCCGCCGAACGGGCGACGAAACGCGTTGCTGGCGTTCGCACCGTCGCGCAGGATTTGACGGTGAAGCTGCGCGGCGAGCACCAGCGCACCGACGCCGAGATCGCCGCGACCGTCGACAGCGTGCTCAAATGGGACGTCTTCATTCCCAGCTCGGTGCGCGCGAGCGTTCGCCACGGAACCGTCACGCTCGAGGGAGAAGCGGTCTGGCAGTTCCAACGCGACGCCGCCCGCAGCGCCGTCCGCAACATCGTCGGCGTCGTCGGCGTGCACACTGCGATCAGCCTCAAGCCGGCCGCCGCAGTGAGTGAGGTCAAAGAGAAGGTCGAGGCGGCGCTTCATCGCTTGGCGGCCGCCGACGCGAGGTCGATCCACGTCGAGGCCTCAGGAGGCAAGGTGACCCTCAGCGGCACCGCATCATCGTGGCGGTCGATGGAGGACGCCTCTCACGCCGCCTGGGCGGCGCCCGGTGTCACCAGCGTCGTCGACAACCTGAAGGTTGGAATTCACTGACGGCACACCGCGGCTGTTGCGGCGGTCGAGGAGAAGCGCACCGCGCTCGGGGGTGTCGCTTCCGTCGCGGCAGCATTCGGTCGTCGCCGTTCGGACGGCGCACGGTGAGAAGCCCGCATCAAGGGAGAGGAAGTTCCGCCATGAATGCCGCGGTTGGGCCGGGTCGACGACGTCGGCGACATCGACGATGGCGACGCCGCCAGCGCGGGCGACGTAGTGGACGCCGGGGCCGTGGGCGAGCGCGAGCACCGCGCCGAGGCCGAGCGCGCTGAGGTCGACGTCGATGGAGTCGCCGGGAAGTTCGAGGTCGAAGCCGTCGCGTCGTCTTTGGCTGACTGGTGGCCCGCCAGCTGCGACGAGCAACGCGAGCAGAAGCGTTTGCGGAAACGCTGGGCTCAGAGCTTTGCGAACGAACACCGGCGTGCGGGCTACCGTTTAGGGCCCGCCGCGGGCACCGGCACCAGCAG
>JANNAY010000854.1:0-7360 GCA_031384945.1 Deltaproteobacteria bacterium | reverse complement strand
GGCGTCGACGGTGGCCTGCGTCGACGGACGCTGCCAGGGCACCAGCTTCTCTCCCGACGTCGTTTTGGCGCCGAACCAGGCGGCGTCGTCGTGCGGTGCGCGCGAGGTGCGCGACTCTGACGGCAGCGTGACGTCGCCGGCCGCCGTCACCTACGAGCAATTCTTTGGCTGCGATGGCCTCAACAAGTGACGGGTCGTCGTTTGTGGCGATCTGGCGGGCTGGCGCGCGCCTTTTTGGTCTGAGCCGCCGTGACGAGGTCAAATCCGCGTCGACAACCGGGCTGTGGGCCCTGTCTGGCGCTGGCGTGGTGTTTGCGAGCGCGCTTGCCTTGACGGGCCTCTGGCACTGCCTATTGTCCGCTCGTCAACGCTCTCAACGAACCTCTCGCAACGATCCGAAAAACCAACGCTTTTGGCGCACTCACCCCCTCACACGAGACGGGTGACCCTGGCGCCGCGCTCTGAAGGAGAAGAACCATGGGCAAGATCATCGGCATCGACCTCGGCACCACCAACAGCTGCGTCGCCATCATGGAAGGCGGCGAGCCCAAGGTCATCGCCAACGAAGAGGGCGCGCGCACGACGCCGTCCGTGGTCGGCTGGTCGAAAGACGGCGAAGTGCTCGTCGGACAGGTCGCCCGCCGCCAGGCCGTCACCAACCCGAAGAACACGGTGTACTCGGCGAAGCGCTTCATCGGCCGCCGCTTCACCGAGGTCGCCAGCGAGACCAAGCGCGTGCCCTACGACGTCGTGGCCAACGCCAATGGCGACTCGATCTTCAAGGTGCAGGGCAAAGACATCACCCCGCCAGAGGTCGGCGCCAAGGTGCTGCAGAAGCTGAAGCGCGCCGCCGAGCAGTACCTCGGTGAGACCGTCACCGAGGCCGTGGTCACGGTGCCCGCGTACTTCAACGACGCCCAGCGCCAGGCCACGCGCGACGCGGGCCGCATCGCCGGTCTCGACGTCAAGCGCATCATCAACGAGCCCACCGCCGCGGCCCTCGCCTACGGCATGGACAAGCAGAAAGAAGAAAAGATCGCCGTCTACGACTTCGGCGGCGGCACCTTCGACATCAGCGTGCTCGAAGTCGGCGAAAACGTCGTCGAGGTCATCGCCACCAACGGCGACACCCACCTCGGCGGCGACGACATCGACAACGCGGTCATGGACTACTTGATCGCCGAGTTCAAAAAAGAGAATGGTATCGACGTCTCGACGGACAAGATGGTCGTGCAGCGCCTCAAAGAAGCTGCTGAAAAGGCCAAGATCGAGCTGTCTGGTGTTGCGCAAACCGAGATCAATCTGCCGTTCTTGACGGCCGACGCCTCGGGCCCGAAGCACATGAACCTCACGCTCTCGCGTTCGAAGCTCGAGCAAATCATGCAGCCCTTCGTCGACCGCTCGATGGAGCCCCTGCGCAAGTGCCTCGCCGACGCGAAGCTCAAGCCCTCTGACATCGACCAGATCGTCCTCGTCGGTGGCTCGACGCGCATCCCGATGGTGCAAGAGGCCGTGAAGAAGTTCTTCGGCGGCAAAGAGCCCAACCGCAGCGTCAACCCCGACGAAGTGGTCGCCCTCGGCGCGGCTGTCCAGGGCGGCGTGCTCGCCGGCGAAGTCAAAGACCTGTTGCTGCTCGACGTGACCCCGCTGTCGCTCGGCATCGAGACCCTCGGTGGCGTGAACACGGTGCTCATCCCGCGCAACACGACGATCCCGACGAAGAAGTCCGAAGTCTTCTCGACGGCCTCTGACTCGCAGACCTCGGTCGAGGTGCACTGCCTGCAGGGCGAGCGCGAGATGGCGAAAGACAACCGCACCCTGGGTCGCTTTCACCTCGACGGCGTGCCCCCGGCGCCCCGCGGCATCCCGCAGATCGAAGTCACCTTCGACATCGACGCCAACGGCATCGTCAACGTCTCGGCGAAAGACCGCGCCACTGGCAAGCAGCAGCACATCACCATCACCGCATCGTCGGGCCTCTCTGAGGGTCAGATTCAGCAGATGGTGAAAGACGCTGAAGCCAACGCGGCTGATGACAAGAAACGTCGCGAAGTCGTCGAAGAACGCAACAAGCTCGACTCGATGATTTACAACATCGAGAAGATGCTGCGCGAAAACGGCGACAAGATCAGCGCCGACTCGAAGACCCCGGTCGAAGAGGCTGTCAAAGCCGCCAAGGCCAAGCTCGACAGCCAAGACGCCGCCGTCTTGAAGTCGACCCTCGAAGAGCTCACCAAGGCCAGCCACAAGATGGCCGAAGAGCTCTACAAGCAGGGCGCGGCCCAGCCGAACCCCGCCGAAGCGGGCGCGGCCGAGGGCGCTCCGGGCGAGCGCAAGCCGGCTGACGGCTCTGACAAGCCCGACGATGTTGTCGACGCTGAGTTTGAAGAAGCGCCCCGCAACTGAAATGTCTCGCTGAAAGCGGCCCTGACGGGCCGCTTTTTTTTGTCAGGTGAGCACGTGACCGCGCGGCTCGTGCGGCGGGGGCAGCGGCTCGCCGAGGCGCTGGCGCAGGTTGCGCTCGATGGTGCGCGCGATCGAGTCCAACGGCAGGTCGTTGACGTCGAGACCGAAGGGCTGCTCGACCTCGTCACCGATGGCGTCGAGCCCGAAGAAGATGTACGACATCGCGAGCACGACCAAGGGTGTCGCCCAGCCAATGCTCTCCGTCAGCCCGAAGGGCAGCAGGCCGCAATACAGGGCGACCGCCCGGTGCATCAGCACCGTGTACGAGAACGGGATCGGGGTCAGCTTGATGCGTTCGCAAGCCCCCTGGGTGTCGGTGAGCGACGCGAGCGACGCCTCGAGCACCGAGACATGAAGGCCGGGCAGCCAGCCCCGCCGGCGAGCAGCGGCCAACCGCGTGCCGATGCGCTGCAGGATCGCGAGGGGCACGTTGCCGTCGCTGGCGTCGGCGCGCAGGGCTGCGGCTGCGTCGGCGCCCAGCAGACCTTCGAGGGTCGACGACGGGTCCTGGTCGCGCAGGTGGTGCCGCAGCGCGGCGACGTAGCCGATCTGAAGATGCACCAGCTCGCGCTGGGCCGCTCGCAGCTCGTCGTGGCCCGCCGCGCTGGCGCCCTCGTCGACGTCGAGCAGCGTGAGCACCTGTCGCGCGAAGCTGCGCGACGTGTTCACGAGCGAACCCCAGAGCTTCCGCCCCTCCCAGAAGCGGTCGTAGGCGGTGTTGTTGCGAAAACCGAGGAAGATGCCCAGCGCGAAACCGGTCAGTGAAAACGGGACCGCACCGACAGACACATGCAAACTTGGCACGGTCTCATAGAGCACGACAATGCCAACACTAATCGCGGTCACCACGAGCGAACGTAGCCATATTTTTGGCAGCGCCACACCGCCAAGCAAGACAGTAAGAAGCCATGATCGCGGTTTTTCTGTCCACATGTTTCACCTGCGACTATCGAGCAACCAGAGCTGCGCGTTCAACCAAAGACGAGGCCGCCTGCGCGTTCGACGGCGTGACGGCGGTGGCGCTTGCCGAAATACAGCGTGCAGCGCGTCTGCCGCGGTCCGTCGCCGTCGAGGCGGCACAGGGCGCGGTCTTCGAGGGGGCCGCTGAGAAATTCTTTCTCGAAGCGCCAGGTCTTTTCACCGTTGCCGCAGACGTCGCCGTCGACGCTGATGTCGAGCACGTACTTCGACGGCGCGCGGATGACGCGCTCGACCAGCGTGCCCGGCGGGGGCCAGCTGACGACGACGAGGTCGGGCTTGTGCTCTTTCACCGCGGCCACCGCGCCCTGCTTCTGCACGTGCGGCAGCGGCTGAATTCCTTTGAAGTCGACGCCGGCGAATTCGGCGCGGTCTTCTTCGTTGGAGCGGTTCTCAGCCTTCGTCCACGAAAAATCGTCCGTCGCTGTGATGCGCAAATCAGGGCGGCGACGCGACAAACAAAAGGACAAGAAACCGTCGCCGGCGCCGACCTCTAACACGCTCTTCACCTTGAGGCCGTCGACGAGGGTGCACAGCTCGCCGAGCCATTCGCGCGTGGGCAAAAGATAGAGCGGTCCGCGCGAGTTGGCCTCGCACACCCACCAGGTGTCTTCGGCGCCGCAGGCATCGACGGCGGCGGCGAGGTCGCGCTCGAAGGGCAGCTTGCGGGTGCCGTCGGCGGCGAACAACACGTCGACGAGGGCGGCGCGCTTCTTCTTTCGGGCCGCGGTGTCTTTGCCTTTGGGGGGCGGAACGACGACGGACGGCGACACGAGGCTCATGTGGTCTTCTCCGTGCGCGCGCGCAGGCGGGCGATGAGCAGCTGGCCCGCGAGCACGACGACGACGAGCACCGCCGACAGCGCCATCGCCTGCTGCGGATCGCCGTACTCGTAGAGGCCAAACAAGACGACGCCCAACGTCGATGTGCCCGGCGCCTGCAAGAGCACGCTCATGGTGAGCTCGGTGAAGCACGGCAGCGCGATGGCCACCGCCGCCGCCGTGAGGTGCGACCGCAACAGCGGCAGGGTGACGTCGACAAAGGCGCGGCCGGCGCCGGCGCCTGCGGTGCGGGCGGCTTCTTCGAGCGACGGGTGCACCTGCGACAGCGCTTCGTCGACGGCGCGCAGGCCGAGGGCGGCGTGCTTGATCGCGTAGGCCACCAGCAGCATGCCGACGCTGCCGCCGAGCACGAGGGCGAAGGTCACGTGCTCGAGCACGATGACGCGCAGCTCGCGCGAGAACGCCAGCACGAGGGCGACGGCGACGATGGTGCCGGGCAGCGCGTAGACGACCTCGCTGACGCCCTTCACGCTCTTGACCGCGCGGTGCGCGCGCGACGACAAGCCCGAGGCGTTTGTGCGCAGCGCCCAGCCGACGACGACGCTGGCGGCGACGACGATGGCGGCGGCGACGATGGCGAGCCACAGCGACGTGAGCGTGGCGTCGCGCACGTCGTCGCGGGCCACGACGTTTTTGCACGTGCACGAGGCCGAGGTTGTCGAGGGCGATGCCGTTGCCGCTCTTCTTCAACAGGCCTTGCACCAGAAGCGCGAGCAGCGGTCCAACGACGAGAACGACGGCGATGGCCCAGGCGACGACGCCGACGGCGACCCGGGCTTTGCCCAACGCGAGCAGTTGCTTGCGTTGGGCTTTGCCGCTGACGACCACGACGTTTTTGCCGCGCGTGATCAACGCCGGCAGCGCAAAGGCGACGCCAGCGACTGTGGCGAGGCCGAGCGAGAGCGCGATGGCCTCGCGCAGCGCTCCCCCCTGCAGCGCCACGGCGATGCGGGCGGTGACGACGACGACGGGCGGGTCCGCCGCGAGGCCGAGCAACACCGGTACGCCCCACGACGCGGCGGCGGCGACGAACACCAGCGCCATCGACGACAGCAACGACGGCAGCGTCAGCGGCAGCGTGTGATCGATCAGGGCCCGCAGCGGCGACGCGCCTGCGACGCGGGCGGCTTCTTCGAGGGATCCGTCGATGGCACCGAGCGCGGCGCGCAACCGCAGAAACACCAGCGGCAAGAACGCGGTGCCCAAGACGACGACGATGCCGGCGCGGCTGTCGACGTCGTTGAGGAACGACGGCAAGAACGACGGCAAGCCGAAGAGCCCGATCTTGTCGTCGTAGAGGGCGCGAAATCCGAACGCCAAAATGTAGGGCGGGATCGCCAACGGCAGCGCCCCCAACGCCGCCAGCGCGCGCGCGCCGGGCACGTCGGTGCGCTCGACCAACAGCGCCCACGGCACGCCAACGACGACAGCGACGACGACGGCGCCGGCGCTGACGACGACGGACTGCCACAGCGCCTGCACATTCTTCGTCTGCGCCACCGCCTGCAGCGCCGAGAGGTCGAGCGCGTGCGGCAGTCCGATCGCCGTGCCCAGCACCAACAGCAACGGCACCACCGCGAAGACGAACGCGGCGACGACGACGACGACGACGGCGGCTCTCATTTCGGCGTCACTTTTCAGAGCCGTCGAGCAGGCCGCGCTCGAGGGCATCGAGCACGCTCTTGCGATCGAGGGCGACCTTGTCGAGCAGCGCGCCGTCGATGGAGCGGGCGTCGAGCAACTTCGACAGCGCCGGCACGCGGTCCGCGTCTTTCGTTTCGACGTCGTCAGCAGGAGGCGCCAACCGCGGATCGACGGCGTGCATGTTGCCGGTCGGGCCGCGCATCAAGGCTTGTCCAGCGGGCGAGAGCAGCAGGTCGACGACGGCAAAGGCGGCGCCGACGTTGGCGCTGTCGTTGAGCACGGCGACGTCGCCAGCGATGACGACAGCGCCGTCGTCGGGCAAGACGAAGTCGACGGGTTCGCCGCGGGCGCGGGCGCTCAACACGTTCTCCAACAACACCACGCCGAGCTTGCGCTCGCCGCTCAAGACCTTCTGCAAGACGACGGAGTTGCCGCCGGCGACGGCAGCGCCGCGTTTGCGCAAGCGGCCGACGAAGCTGACGTCGCCGTTGCCGACGACGACGTCGGTGAAAAAGGCGGTGCCTGACGACAATGGGTCACCGAGCGCGAGGTCTTCTGCCGGCGCGTTCTCGTCGAGCAGCAGCGCGTGAAACGTGCGTGGAACGTCGTCGCGCTTGGTCTTTTGCGCGTGAAACGCGATGACCATGGTGCTGGCGCGGGCGGCGACAAAGGCGTTGTCGACGTCGACGAGCCGCCGATCGATGGGGGTGGCGCGCGGCGATGCGTAGGGCCGCAGCTGTCCGTCGTGCTTCAAGCGCCGGTAGAGAAACGGATCGCTGACCAGCAAGACGTCGGCGCCCGCGCGTCCGCCGGCGAGGTCGGCGTCGAGGCGGGCGGCGACTTTTTCGCTGCCGCCTTGAAAGACCACGAGCTCGACGTCGGGCAGCTCTTTCTTGCAGAGCACCTCGAGCGCGTCGGTCACCTCACGGTAGGCCGAGGTGTAGAGCACGACTTTTCCGTGCGGCTTCTGCCCCGCCCCCGACGACGACGACGACGACGACGAAGAAGAAGAATTCGGCGCGCCGATCTCGACGCGGCAGCCGACGACCAGCCCAGCGATCATGAACGCGATCAGCGAAGCAAACAGGACGACCGAAGCGGCGCGCACCACGAGACTCAAGGACGCGTGAGCCGGGCGATGAAGAAGCCATCGGTGGTCGGCGGCAGCAGGTAGACGTCGGGCGCCGTGCGCGCCGCCCTGGTCTTCGTCGTCTTCAGCACGGCGTCGACGACGTCTTGGTTCTCGTCGCGCAAGAGCGAGCAGGTCGCGTAGATGACGACGCCACCGGGCTTCACGAGGTTCAGCGCCGACGACAGCAACGCCCGCTGCACCGCCGCCAGCGCGGGCAGCTCGCGCTCGTCGATGCGCAGCGCCAGATCGGGCGCGCGGCGCAGGGTGCCGGTGCCGCTGCACGGCGCATCCACCAAGA
>JANNAY010000851.1:0-5933 GCA_031384945.1 Deltaproteobacteria bacterium | reverse complement strand
CAGCGTCGCCGTCGCAGAAGACCCCCAGCCCCGAATTTCGGGGAGGGGACGTCGGGCCGCGCTGCGCGCAGGCTCTTGTTTTGGCCCCCGCAGTTTGCTGATCGATCGCCTCATTCTTGCCTGCCGCGCGTCGTCGATGCTTTGTGCGCTGTCTGAACCAAGCGCGACTCGAGCAACAACAAAAGAGCGGCGCGCAGCGCGCACGAATTCTCCTCCCCGAAATTCGGGGCTGGGGGCCTTCTTCGCCAGGCAGCACCTTGTTTCCGCAGCAACGTCGTCACCGGAGCGCGCATGAAACCTCCCCGCCCCGTCGTCGTCGACAACGCCCGCGAAGTCGCCGCCGCCGCCCTCGCCCGCGTCCTCGACGATGGCGCGTGGGCCGCGCCCGCGCTGTCGTCGTGCCTCGACGCCTCAGGCCTCACCGACCGCGACAAAGGCTTCGCCACCGAGCTCTTTTATGGCGCGCTGCGCTTCGCCGGTCCGCTCGAGACGTCGATCTTGCGGGGCGCCGACAAGCCCGGCCGTGGGCTCGACTCGCGCATCCGGCCCCACCTGTTGATCGCCGCGTACCAGCTGCAGCACCTGCAAGAGCGGGTGCCCGCCCACGCCGCCGTCGACGCCGCCGTCAACGCCGTCAAACGCGTGCGCCCGGGGCTCGACGGCTTCGCCAATGCGTTGCTGCGCAAGCTCGGTTCGCCGCTTCACGAACTGTTGAAGCCGGGCGCGCCGCTCGCCGACATCGCCACCGCCTGGGGCATTCCGCTGCCGCTGGCGCAGGCGGTGACGGCCCGACTTCCCGTCGACGAACACGCATCCGCCATCGCTGGCCTGTGCGCGCGGCCGACGACCTGGGCCGTGTCGTTCCTTTCGGCAACTGACGAAACGAACCACACGCACCACGCGTTTGTGCCCGGTCTCGTCGAGGTGCCCGGCGGCAAGGTCACGAGCTTGCCCGGCTACGCCGACGGCGCCTTCGTCGTCGCCGACCCTGGCAGCGTCGCCTGCGCCAGCGCCGTCTCTGCCCGCGCGGGCATGAAGGTGCTCGACCTGTGCGCGGCCCCTGGCACCAAGAGCGTGCTGTTGAGAAAGGCTGGCGCTGACGTCGTCGCCGTCGAGCTCAACCCCAAGCGCGCGAAGAAGATCACCGAGAACCTTCGGCGCATGAAGGTCGAGGTCGAGCTCGTCATCGCCGACGCCACCGCCTTCGACATCGAGCCCGTCGACGCCGTCTTGCTCGACGCGCCGTGCACGGGGCTCGGCACCACGCGGCGCAAGCCCGAGATCAAGCTGCGGCGCGGCGACGACGACGTCACGACCAACGCGAAGCTGCAGGCGAAGCTGTTGGCGGCGGCGGCTTTGAAGGTGAAGCCGGGCGGCGTGCTCGTCTACTCCGTCTGCTCGCCGATGCCCGACGAGGGCGCCCACCAGATCGAAGCGTTTCTCGCCGGGCATCCCGACTTCGTGCGCGAGAACTTGCGCGATGTGTTGCCGTGGCTGCCGGCGTCCGCCGTCGACGAAGAAGGGCAGGTTCGTTTTCTGCCGCACTTGCACGACGCTGACGCGTTCTTCATTGCGCGGCTTCGTCGTCGGTAGTCTCGCGGGCTGCTCGACGACAAACCACCTCACGCGCAAGAAACATTGGGTCTCCCCCGATTTTCGGGGGCAGGGGGCTCTGCGGTTTCGGGGCCGCGCGCAGCGCAAAGATCGTTGTTTCTGCGGCCGCTCGACGCGCTCGCCAACGACCACGCTCACCGCGGCCGGAGCGCCACCAACTCAACGCGCGTGTGAGGTAGAAGCAGGGCCATGACGACGACTGGGACGATCATCGCGCCTTCGATTTTGTCTGCTGACTTCGGCAAGCTCGCCGCCGAGATCAAAGACGTCGACGACGGCGGCTGCGAGTGGCTGCACGTCGACGTGATGGACGGCCGCTATGTGCCCAACATGACCATCGGCCCGCTCGTCGTCGAGGCCGTGCGCAAGGCGACGAAGAAGATCGTCGACGTGCACCTGATGATCGTCGAGCCCGAGCGCTGGGTCGACGCCTTCATCGACGCTGGCGCCGACGGCGTCACCGTGCACCAAGAGGCCTGCGTGCACCTGCACCGCACGCTGCAGGTCATCAAGAGCAAGGGCAAGCGCGCCGGCGTTTCACTCAATCCTGGTACCACCGAAGAGACGCTGCGCTATGTGGCGGCCGACCTCGACCTCGTCCTCGTCATGAGCGTCAACCCCGGCTTCGGCGGGCAGAAGTTCATTCAGTCGCAGATCGACAAAGTGCGGCGCATTCGCAAGATGCTCGACGACGCCGGCAACAAGGGCGCCCTCATCGAGATCGACGGCGGCATCACCGCCGACAACGCCGCCCTCGTCTGCGAGGCCGGCTGCGACGTCTTGGTCGCCGGCTCTTCGGTCTTCAACAAGCCCGACCGCAAAGCCGCCATCGCTGCGCTGCACGCCGCCGGCAACGATGGACGCGCGCGCCGGAACAGGACGTGAAGCGTGCCTCTGTCTGCGCCTTTTTCTGCGCTGTCGTCGTCGTCGGTGTCGGTGTCAGCGTCGGCTGCAAGGGCAGCGGTGCGCCGATGAGCCGCACCCGCGTCGTCATCGACGGCGCCGGCGACAAAGACGTCGCCGTCGTTGAAGCCGCCGTCAGCGCCGTCGCCGGCGTCAACCGCGTCAGAAGCGTCGTCTGCGCCGACCACGCCGTCGTCGTCGTCGACGGCGGCGACGTCGGCGAAGCCGTGCGCGGCGCGCAGGCGAAGCTGTCGGCGCAGCAGGCGCCGCAGGTGACGCAAGAGGCGAACGAGATCGTGGTCTTTCGTGTCGGCAGCGCCGACGCCTTTGCCGCCCGCGTCGCCGTCGACAAGCTGCTGCGGCCGGCGTTGTCGACGGTGCCGGGCATCAAGTCGATCGCCGTGCGCGGGGGCAAGACCGGCCGCCGCGTCGAGCTCGACCTGGCCTCGCTGCTGTTGCGCGACGTCACCGTCGGCGAGGCGGTCGCCGTCGTCGGTGGACCTGCCTCGCTCGAGACCATGGTCGTGAAGACCGTGACGCCCCAACCGGAGTCGCTCTCCATGCAGAAGGCCGCGCTGCCGCCGGCCCAACCCGGCGACGTCAAGCTCACCGACGTCGCCCGCGTCGGCACGCTGCCCGTCGGCGAGCCGCTGCGCAGAGACGGCGCTGTCGAGGTCCGCGTCTTCGGCGACGCCGCCCGCGCCGCTGTCGTCGACGCTGCCAACGGCGTCGTCTTCACAGACGGCGTCGTTCTCGCCGTCATTGACGACGACAACGTCGAAGAGGTCGACGTCATCGTCCCCGCCGCCGTCTCCAAAGACGACGTGCACCGCGCCATCGCCGCCATCCCCGGCGTCAGGGTCAAAGACGACGACACCGCCCTCGCCATCGTCGTCGACGACGCCCGCGTTCGCGCCCTCGGGGTCGACAAAGACGCCGTCGACCGCGTCGTCGCCGTGGCCAAAGGCGGACTCACCGTCATGCGCAACACCGAGAACGTCGTCGTCGTCTTGCAGGGTCCGCCGTCGGTCGAGCTCTTGTCGCAGCTGGTGGTGTCGCGCACGCCGGCTGGTCCGGTGCGGCTGTTTGACGTCGCCACGCTCTCGCTCGTGCCGGCCCGCCGCGAGCGCTTGAACGGACAGCCCGCGTCGCGTCTCGCGCTGACGCTCGCGGTGGGCGTGCGCAAGAACGCGCTCGCCTCGCTCGACGAGCGGCTGCGCCCCTTCGCCGGCGTCGTCGTCGACCGCCGCGGCGTCTCTTGCGATTGACTCTGAGGTTCCCCATGCGCGCGTTGCTGCTGTCTCTGGTGCTGTCGACAACTTCGTTGGCAGCGACGCCACGGCCAGCGACGTCGAAAGAGGCGATGGCGGCGACGGCCCATCCCGATGCCACCGCCGCCGCGCTGAAGATTCTCGCGCAAGGCGGCAACGCCATCGACGCAGCCGTCGCCGCCACCTTCGCCATCGGCGTCGTTGAGCCCTTCAGCGCCGGCATCGGCGGCGGCGGATTTGCCGTTGTCTTGAATTCGAAGTCTGGCGAAATAAAAGCGCTTGATTTTCGTGAACATGCGCCGGCGCGGGCCACGCGCGACATGTACATCAAAGACGGCAAGGTCACCGACGACAGCGTCGACGGCTGGCTCTCGGTGGCCGTGCCCGGCGTGGTGCCCGGGCTCGCCGAGCTGCACAAGAACGGTGGAAAATTGCCGTGGGCCAAGGTGGTTCAACCCGCCATTGAGTTGGCCGACAAGGGGTTCGTCGTTGGCGAAGATTTCGTCGGCGAGAGCGAGTGGCGCAAAGACGCTCTCACGAAATTTCCCGAAGCCGCGCGCGTGTTCATGGTGCCGAACGGCGCCGACGGCTTTCGCGCCCACAAGGTCGGCGATCGCCTGGTGCAGAAAGACCTGGCGAAGACCCTCAAGGCCATCGCGAAAAATCCGCGCGCCCTCAACGAAGGCGCCATCGCCAAGGCCATCGCCGCCGACATGAAAGCCCACGGCGGCCTCGTCGACGAAGCCGACCTCAAGGCCTACGTGCCGCTGTGGCGCACGCCGCTGTGCGGTCCGTACCGCGACCTGCAGCTGTGCACGATGCCGCCGCCGTCGTCGGGGGGCGTGCACCTGTTGGAGATCTTGCGGCTGCTCGACGGCACCGACTTGAAGGCCGCCGGCTGGCACGACGTCGACGCCACCCACCGCCTGATCGAAGCGATGCGCATCGCCTACGCCGACCGCGCCGTCTGGCTCGGCGACCCCGCCTTTGTCGACGTCCCCGTCGCGGCGTTGACGTCAAAGGCCTACGCCGACCTGCGCCGCCCCGAGATCGATCCGAAGAGCGCGAAGAAGTCGTCGATGGTGAAGGCGGCGACGCCCGCGCAGCTGGGGTTGCCGGCGAATTCGCCGGTGCCGCCGATGCGCGATCCGAAGACCAAGAAAGACTCGCCGCAGACGTCGCACCTCACCGTCGTCGACAAAGACAGAAACGCCGTCTCGCTGACGTTCACGGTCAACTACGGCTTCGGCAGCGGCGTCGTCGCCAAGGGCACCGGCATCTTGTTGAACGACGAGATGGACGACTTCGCCGCCGCCCCCGGCGTCCCCAACTCCTACGGCCTCGTCGGCGGCGACGCCAACGCCGTCGCGCCGGGAAAAATTCCGCTCTCGTCGATGACGCCGCTCATCGCCACGCGCGGTGGAAAATTCTTCATGACCGCCGGCGCCCCGGGTGGATCGACCATCATCACGACGACGTTGCAGACCGTGCTGCACGTCGTCGATTTCGGCATGGATGCGCAGGCGGCGGTGTCTGCTCCTCGCATCCACCAGCAGTGGCAGCCCGAGGCCACGCGCATCGAGACCTTCGGCTTCGACGCGCCGACGCGACGCGCCCTCGAGGCCCGCGGCCACGCGTTCGACGTCAAAGCCTCGGGCTGGGGCAACGCCATGTGCATCGTCGACAACGACGGCGTCCTCGAGGGCGGCGCCGACCCCCGCGGCGAGGGCGAAGCCAAGGGACTCTGACGGCGCTCCGGGAGAAGACCCCCAGCCCCGAATTTCGGGGAGGGGACGTCGGGCCGCGCTGCGCGCAGGCTCTTTTATCGCGGCTGCTCGTGGTGTTTCGTTGGACTCTAAGAGCCGCAAATCCACGGTCCCCTCGCCGGCAATTTTCTGTTGTGCCGACAGCAACAGGGATGTCTCGAGCAACAAAAGAAGAGCCTGCGCGCAGCGCGGCACGATGTTCCCTCCCCGAAATTCGGGGCTGGGGGTCTTCTCGTCGTGCCTTGCGCTTTCGACGTCAAAGCCTCGGGCTGGGGCAACGCCATGTGCATCGTCGACAACGACGGCGTCCTCGAGGGCGGCGCCGACCCCCGCGGCGAGGGCGAAGCCAAGGGACTCTGACGGCGCTCCGGGAGAAGAC
>JANNAY010000812.1:0-1569 GCA_031384945.1 Deltaproteobacteria bacterium | reverse complement strand
CGATTGACGACGCGCCTTGCCGCACCAGGCAAGCGGCCGCGGGTGTGCATTTCCCCCCGGTTTCGGGGGGCCAGGGGGGCCTTTCGCGTGGCGAACACGCTCGACGTCGACGTCATCGCGTCGCTCCCCCGCCCCACCAGGCGCCGTCGAGCAGCGGCACGCCGTCGCCTCTGACGACGACGCCGCGCAGGTCGGGGTCGACGACGAGGAAGCGGTCCACCAACAACAGAGGAACGACGAGGCGCGCGTCGAGCAGCGCGCGCTCGAGCGCCAGCGCCGCGGCGAGGCGGGCGGCGGGGTCTTTGGCGAGCAGGCCTTTGACATCGAGGGCGTCTTTGACGGCGGCTTCGTCGAGCAGCTCGGGACGTCCACCGAGAAAGCTCAACAGCGCGAGGGCCGCGTCTTGCGTCGGCGGGTGCCAGCGCACCAGCTCAGAGCCGCGCTCGACGGGAGCGTCGCCGCGGCGCTGCTCGAGCAGCTGACCGCGGGCCCGCAAGATGACGGCGAGGCGCTCGGCGACGCCGTCGACGACGGGGTCGCCGCCTTTGACGACGATGGGCACGCGCGGCGCGTTTGGTGGCACCGGCCGCAGCGCCAACGGCGTGCGATCGACGCCGATCGAGGGCGGCAGCGGGCGCGCCGGTGCCACGCCGGGCGGCAGCAGCGCTTCGGTCGGTCCGCCGCGCCCAGCGGCCCACGCCGCCGCGAGCAGGACGGCGCGCAGCGCTGCGCGAAAGGCGCGGGTGCCGGCGCGGACGTCTATGAGCCCGAAGGCGTCGGCGTCTCTGGCGGCGCCGCCTTGCACGAGCACGACGACGTCGGGCCACGGCGACAGCTGCGTCGCGCCCGATCCTTCGGCGGCGGCGGCGGTGGGGTTGACGACGACGTCGGCGCGCTCGGCCGCAGCCCCTGACAGCGACGACAGCGACGACGACGCGGTCGCGCCTTTGACCTCGATGGCGCCGAGCAACGGCGGCGCGTCGAAGCTGCCGCTGCGCCAGGCGAGACGTCCTGGTCCGGAGATGGCGTAGGCGCCGGTGGGCGCGTTGCCGGCGGCCCGCAGCGGACAAAACGCCAAGAGATCGGGCAGCACGAAGACGGGCTTGTCAAAGGCGACGACGACGTTGCTGCCGTCGACGCTGACGACGACGCCGATGCCGGCGGCGCGCAGCGCGAGCTGGGGAAAATCTTGCTCGCTCTTGCCCGTCAGGCAGCGCTCGACGGCCTCTTTGACGACCGCGGACGGCGCCCCCGGCGCGCGCACCGCCAGCGTCCAGCGCAGGCCGTCGACGTCGACGTCGAGGCTGTCGACCACCGTCGACGACCACGCCTCGGCCCCCGGCAACGGCGGGCGGTCCGGTGCGGCGGCGCCCGACTCGAGCCCGCGCGGCAAGAGCAGCGGCGCAAAGACGTGGGCTTCGACGACGGCGGTGACGAGGTCGGGGGGGACGCTGACGACGACGGTGCCGCCGGGTCCGGGGGCGCGGCGGGCGTCGGCTGTCGACGAGAGCAAGAGGACGCTCGCGACGAGCGCGAGGCTCGCCAGCGTGAAGGCCCCCCTGGCCCCCC
>JANNAY010000811.1:0-1840 GCA_031384945.1 Deltaproteobacteria bacterium | reverse complement strand
CCGTCTCCTCCGCCGCCCCAGCCGCCGCCGACGGATCAGCAATGGCAGCCCGCGCCTTCTCCTCCGCCGCCGTCGCCGCCGTCGCCGCATCCGCAGCGGTCGCCGTCTCCGTCGCCGTGGCAGCCGTCTCCTCCGCCGCCGCAGTGGCAGCCGCAGCCGCAGCAGTGGCAGCCGCAGCAGATGTCGGCGCCGCCGCCGCCGCAGGTGTCGCCTCCGCCACCGCCGGCTGCGATGTCGTCGGGGGCAGCGCCGCCGCCGCCGATGGGGTTGCCGCCGCGTCCGATGTTGCAGCCGCCGACGCCGTCGTCGCCGCAGATCAACGCTGGGCCGATCGGCGCCGAGTCGTCGCTGCCGTTGCCCGGTGGTTTCAGCGGCGAGCCGATGCCAGCGTCGTCGGCGGTCGCCACCAGCGGTGTCGCGCCGAAGCGCAAGCCGCTGTGGCAGGTGCAGGCAGAGGCCTTTGTCGAGGTGTGGTTGCCGAGGCGGTCCCGCATCGCCGCCGGCGTCGCCCTTGCCGCCGCTGTGGTCACAGGCTTCGGCGCAGCGGCCGGCGCAGGCGCTGCCCTCGCTGGCGAATCGTCGACGGCGCGCACGCTGCTCGTCCGCTCGTCACCGCCCGGCGCCAGCGTCACCCTCGACGACGAACGCCTCGACGGCGTCACGCCCCTCATCGTCGACGCCAACCTCGCCGACGGTCCGCACACCCTGAAGGTGGCCCTCGCCGCCGGCGCGCCAGCCCAGCGCAAGCTCGCGCTCTCGGGCGACGACCGCTTTGTCCTTGTCAGCGAGAGCTTGCAGTCGTCAGGCAAGGTGTTGGTGCAGACGCGTCCTGGCGGCGCCCGCGTCTTGCTCGACGGACGCGACGTCGGCGCTGGCCCCGTCACCCTCGACAGCGTCACCACCGACAAGCCGCACGTCATCGAGGCGCGCAAGGCCGGCTACAAGAACGCGACGGCGACGGTCCCCGTCGAGCGTCCCCCCGATCACGTGATGGTGTTGAGCCTTGAGCCTGTGCGCCCGCCGGGTCGTGTCGTCATCCAGAGTGCGCTGCCGGCGAGCGTCATCATGGACGGGATGCCGTGGGGTTCGACGTCGTCGGCGGAGCGTGAGTGCCCTTCAGGGCGGCATGAGCTGACGCTGCGGGTGAACGAGCTGGGCCTTGAGCGGCGCGCCGTCATCGACGTCCCCGAGCGGGCGCTCGTGAAGTACTTCGTCGCCTTCGACTGATCTTCGACTGATCTTGCGGCTCAAACGAAGATGCCGCGCACGCAGGTTGCCCTGGGTGCGCGCACGTTGCGAACCAGCTGCTCGAGCTCAGGCGGCGGCGGCCTTGAGCGGCAGCACCGTCTCGAGGTGCGGCACGCCGACGAAGTTCAGGTAGATGCGAATGTGCTCATCGGGGTGCTTGTCACCCTGCAGCAGCTTGACGAGCTCGGTGACCTTCTCGACAGTGAGTTCTTTGAAGAACGTGGGTTCTTCTTCAACAAGCCCGTTGTCGTTCTTGACGCCGAGGTGGTCGAGCGTCGTCTTGAGCAGCGGGCGCTTGGTGTACAACCAATTGCGCACGAGCTCTTCGCACAATTTATCTTCTTGCGTCGTCTGCGCACCCTTCAATCGCTCGTGAAGCTTCTTGGTGCGCTCTTCAAGCTTGCCATGCACCTTGAGGCCAATCTGCTTCTTGGCCTTGATGTTCATGCGCGCGAACAAGGTCTCGCGGATTTTGCGCGGCGACGACGAGATGACCTCGGCGAAGGTGTCTTCCGACATTCCGGTGACCATCGAAACAAACTGCATGCGCGCTGCCTCCAAAAGGGAGGCCGTCTTCGTCTGCGCCGACGTC
>JANNAY010000804.1:0-3031 GCA_031384945.1 Deltaproteobacteria bacterium | reverse complement strand
CATCACCATCCCCAACAACAAAGTGTTCACCGACGTCACCTCGAGCGCCAACTACGGCGCGCTCGAGATGCAGGTGGCGATGGACTTCTACGTCGGCGTCGATCAGGACGTGCTGCTCGCGGCGGAGACGATTCGCGAAGCGTGCCTGACGAGCCCGTATGTCTTTCTCGGGCGTCCGGTGCCGGTGCGCGCCAAGCAGATCATCTTGCAGGACTACGTCGTGTTTCAGCTGAAGGCGCGCCCCTACGTCTTTGACGCCAAAGACGAAGAGGCCTTCGAGAGCGATGTGCACTTTCGAGTGCTGCTGGCGTTTCGCGAGCGCGGCATCGGCCCCCCGGCCATCTTGCACCGCCACGTCAGCCCTGACGCCGACGCGATCACTCGAAGGGAATCATCCGGGTCTGCGTCTCGCCAGGCTTGATGACGACCTTGAACTTCTTCATCAGCCCCTTGGGCGGATGGGCCACCGTGACCTCGTGCTTGCCGGGAGCGAGCTGCACCGACAGCGGCGTCTGCTCGTCGTAGACCTTGCCGTCGATGGTGACCGTGCCCCAGTACGGCGTGGTCTTCAGCGTCAGCGTCCCCGGCTTCGTCGACGTCGGCGGCGTCTCTTTCGGCGGCGTCTCTTTCGGTGGGGTCGTCTTCTTCGGGTTCTTGTCCTTCGCCAGCGTCGCGCTGATCACGAGCGGTTTGCCCGGCTGCGCGGTGAGCTCTTGGCGGGCCGAGGCGTGGCCCGCGGCGCTGATGTCGACGACGAGGGCGTTTCCAACGTCGACGGTGGCGTCTTTGTCGACGACGTCGCCGTTGATGAGCACTTCGGCATTGGCGGGCTCGACGCGCACCAGCACCGGCACCGCCAACCAATGCACGGCGACGTCGACGACGACGGCGGCGCTGGCGTCTTTGGGCACGACGATGGCTTCGACTTCTTCTCTGGCGCCGTTGGCGACGACGCGCACGGGCACCGATTCGCCCGGCTTCGCCTCGACCGAGAACGGCGCAGGACCGCTCTTGTCGCCCACGTGCACCACCGCGCCCGGCGCCTGTGACGTCACCGTCAGCGTCACCGTCGACGACGCCGCCGCCACCGTCGGATTCGTCGGCGGATTCGTCGGCAGATTCGTCGGCGGATTCGTCGGCGGATTCGCCACCGGATTCGGGGTCGGATTCGTTTGGGGCGCCTCGACGATCGGGATGGCGACCGGGGGCTTCTCGTCGACGAATTCGATGACGGCGACGATGCCCAACGCCAAGAGCACGCCGACCGCCGCCGACGCCGCGATCAGACGGTTGCGGACTTGCGTGTTGTCTCGAGCAGGAAGCACCCGCCCCGGCGACGACGCTTGCCGCGTCATCGGCGTCTCGTCGAGCCGCGCCGACGGCAGCGACGACGACGACGACGGCGTGGGGCGGTTCACCCGCTCTGGCTTCGGCGCCGGCGCCGACGGCACCGACGACGCCTGCATGGGTGCGCGCACGCCCGCGGCGGCGGCCTGCCGGGCCTCAAGCTTGGCCTTCTCTTCGCGCAGCGTGTCGGCGGAGATGGTGAGCGTGGCGTCGTCGGGCATCGAGAAGACGCCGGACGAATCGCTGCGGTCTTGCTTGCTGCCGTTGGTCGTCGCCATCACGTGCTGGCGCGAGACCAGCGTGACGACGGCGAGGTCTTTGCGCGGCAGCTCATGATCGGGATCGACCGCGTCGACGTCGACGAGGGCGGTCTTGGCCAGGTTGATGGCGTCGCCGCCCGACCCGAGCGATCCCGGCGGCTGCAGATGTTTGTCTGACCGCATGTGCCGCGTCTCGGCCGGTTCGGGGGGCGACGACGGCGCCGCCGCGTTCTTCTTCGACGCCGACGCCGACGGCTTCTTGTCGCGCGCCTTGAGGGAGACAATCTCGGCGCCCGACATGCCGCGCTCGAGCGAGGTCAGCTCGGCCTTCTCGTCAGGAAACGCGCGGTCGAGCACCGCGGCCACGCGCTTGTGCGTGAAGCCCGGGTCTTTTCGGTAAACGAACGCGCGCAGCTCGTCAGAGAATTCTTCGGCGCTGGCGTAGCGCTTGTCGAGGTGCCGCTCGAGCGCCTTGCCGATGATCTTCATCAGCGCCGGCTCGCACAGCCCCTCTTTGGCGAGGTCGGGCGTCTTGCCGTCGGTGATGTCGTCGTAGACCTTCAGCTCGTCGTCGCCAGGAAACATCGTGCGGCCGGCGATGAGCTCCCACAGGCAGATGCCGGCGGCGAAGACGTCGACGCGGTGGTCGAAGTCGCCGCTGTCGGTGAAGCGACCCGGGTCGATCATCTCGGGGGCGAGGTAGCGCAGCTTGCCCTTGATGGTGCCGACCTCGGTGGCCTCGAGGCGGTCGCGGGCGCGGGCGATGCCGAAGTCGATGACTTTGACGTGGCCGTCGAAGCTCAACAGCAAGTTCTGCGGTGAGACATCGCGGTGGATGATGCCCGCCTGCTTGCCGGTCATGTCGGTCTGGATGTGGGCGGCGTGCAAGCCCTGCAAGAGCTCGACGACGACGAAGCAGGCCTCGAGCGGCGGTACCTTTTCGCCGGTCTCTTTGAGTCGCTTGATCAGCGCCGAGAGCGATTGCCCCGGCACGAACTCCATCACGATGAAGTAGTCGCCGTCTTGCTCACCCAGCTCGAGGATTTGGGCGATGTTCGGGTGGTTGAGCAAGACCGAGATCTTGGCCTCGTCGACCATCATGCGAACGAACTGAGGGTCTTGGCCGAAGCGCGGCAGAATTCGCTTGAGCGCGACGGTCTTCTCGAAGCCGTGCACGCCGTACGAGCGCGCCGCGAAGACCTCGGCCATGCCGCCCTTGGCGATCTTCGCCAGCAGCCGGTAGCGACCCAGCGTCTCAGGGATGGCGGCGCCCGTCGTCGACGGGGCGTCCATGCCAGGAGCTTGGCCAGGGGCCGCAGACGAAGCCACGGCAGGAACCTAGCTTGTCGGCGGGAAATTTGGTCTGCTGCGACGCCGTGTCCGTCGTCGTCGTCGTCTGCGCCGTCTTGGCCGCCTCTTTGGCC
>JANNAY010000797.1:0-1599 GCA_031384945.1 Deltaproteobacteria bacterium | reverse complement strand
CGACCCCTTCGTCTGCGCCGACGTCGATCCCCAGGTCAGGATCTTGTCGGCGGCCTTTGAGACCGATCCGGGCTGGGGCACCGACAACTATGGCAAGGCCCACTACGACGACATGAACAACCACTCCGTCGTCGTCCGCGTCGACGTCGGCAACGGCTCGTTGCTCATCACCGGCGACCTCGAAGAGATCGCCATTCGCGCCCTGGTCAAGCGCTACCGCGACAGCCGCTGGCTCGACGTCGACGTCTTGCAGGTCGGCCACCACGGCTCGGCGAACGGCACCACCCGCGAGCTGCTGCTCGCGGCCACGCCGCTCGTCGCCTTGATCGCCGGCGGCAACCCGGCGCGCCACGAAGATTGGACGGCGTGGACCTACGGCCACCCCCGCGCCGCCGTCATCGACCTGCTCGAAGACCAGGTGTCGATGACGCGCTCCGCCGTGCCCGTGCCGGTGGCCCGCGGCATGAAGAAGTTCGACAACCGGGTTGTCGACAAGGCCATCTACGACACCGGCTGGGACGGCACTGTCGTCGTCGACCTCGACGCTAACGGCACGGTGCAGGTTCGCTGAGTCCGGTGTGCGTTCGTCTTTGACGCGCTGGGTCTGCGACATGTCGCATCGGGTGATCGTGCGACGGTTTCTGTGCGCGTAGGCACGACAGACCCATGGGTTCACCCGATACCGTCTTTGACCCCACGGAGGTTCCCGATGCGCGTTGTCGTCAGCTTGTTCGCGGTTTCCGGTCTCTTGCTCTCTGGTGCCTGCGCCCGCACCTCGGGCGAGCCGCTGCGCTCGCAGAGCTTCTCGCGCGAGACCGCCCGCGACCTGCCCGTCAACGACCGCGTCGTCGATGAACTCGACGAAGGCACCGACGTCGTCGCCGAAGAGCCCGTCGCCGACGACCCGCTCATGGCTGAGCTCGTCGCCACCATCTCCTTCGCCTCCGATCAGGCCTACCTGACCGCCGACGCCGGCCTCGCCCACGACCGCGTCTCCGCCGAAAACTTCGCCGTCGCGCTCGCCGACGCCGCCGCCCTCGTGCAGCAGCGCGCCGTCGAGATTCAGTCCGCCGCTGGCACTGTCGAAGAATGCGGCTGCGGCGGCTGCAGCGAAGTCCCCGTCGCCACCCCCGAAGTCGACGACGCCGTCCTCTTCTCGGCCCTCGCCGCCCAGGCCGCTGCCGACGTCGCCACCGAGCTCAACCCCCCGACCGAGACCGTGTGCAGCGGTGGCTGCGGCGGCGGTTGCTCCGAGCAGCCCGGCACCGTCGACGAAGTGGCCCTCGGCGCCGCCATCGACGCCGCCACCGACGCTGGCGAAGGCTGCGCTGCCGCGGGCGATGCCCTCGAAGCCACCCCGCTCTGAGTTTTTTCTACAACTCATGTTCCGCAGAGCCCCGCTGAGTCGGGGCTCTTCTTTTTTCCTGGCCGCATCTCGCTCACCGAGGCGGGCCTCCAGCACGGGGCACCCCCTGCCCATGGGCCCATGGCCGCGGTCGTGACGTCGTCGACCACCGAAGATCACGGCCGCTATGGGGCTGAGCATTCGTCGCTTCTCTCACCGAAGCGGGCCTCATGAATGTGGCGCCCCGCCCATGG
>JANNAY010000796.1:0-2493 GCA_031384945.1 Deltaproteobacteria bacterium | reverse complement strand
CCGCGAAGCCGGCGTCAGAACCAAGATCGCCGTCCGCAGCCGCGACAGCGACGTCGACCCGGTCGGCGCCTGCGTCGGCAAGAAGGGCGCGCGCGTCCAGGCCGTCGTGCAAGAGCTGCGCGGCGAGAAGATCGACATCGTGCCGTGGGACGAAGACGAAGCCCGCTTCGTCTGCAACGCGCTCTCGCCCGCCGAAGTCACCCGCGTGCTCGTCGACGAGGCGCAGCACACGATGCAGATCGTCGTCCCCGACGACCAGCTCTCGCTGGCCATCGGCCGCCGCGGCCAGAACGTGCGCCTCGCGGCGCAGCTGTCTGGATGGAAGATCGACATCACGTCAGAGACGAAGGTCGCCGAAGAACGCGAAGTCGCCTGGGCCTCGCTCTCGCGCATCGAAGGCGTCTCTGACTTCGTCGTGCAGACCCTCTACAACCACGGCTTCCGCAAGGCGAAAGACGTCGTCGAAGCCGACGACGAATTCCTCGGCGCCCTCCCCGGCTTCTCCGCCGACGCTGTGCCGCGCATCAAGCAGAGCGCGAAAGACGTCGTCAAGGCCGAGAAGTCCGAGAAGCTCGAGGTGCGCGAGCATGCCAAGGGCGACGCCCGCATCTTGTTGGCCATTGAGCGCGCCGCCGACGCGGCCCGCGCCAAGGGCACCTCCGACGCCGAGCGCCTCAAGTCACTCGATGGCGCCCTGCCTTACGTCATCGAGCGCCTGACGACGGCCCTCTACGAGTCGCCCGAAGACCTCTACTACGAGCGCGACGACGAGCGCCTCGTCAACCTCGGTGGCTTCTCGCCGGCCAAGGCACGTCAATTGAAGTGGGCCGCCCACAACGCCGTCAACGCCCTCACCGGCGGCATCGCCCCGATCAACGAGAAGCCGTTGTCTGAGCCTGAGGCGCGCGATGCGCAGCAGTACGACGCTGCCAATGCCGCTGGCGCTGCCGCTGCTGCTGCTGCTGCTCCCGCCGCCGGTGGCGCTGCCCCGTCGGCCTGATTCAGGGCGAAACGGAAACGCGGCCCGCAACCCAGGTTGTGAAGTTGAAAGAGGCGCTCGCGAGGGCGCCTCTTTTTTTCTCGAGCACGCCTCGAAAGCTCGCCCTGAAGGCATCGAGCGCCGAGCCCTCGACGATTTCACGGGGCTCGATTTCCCCCCGGTTTCGGGGGGCCAGGGGGGCCTTCAGGGAGCGCGGCGACGGGAGCGCGCCGATCGCGACTGCAAAGCGCGATTCACAACCCGGGTTGGCTATCGCTTCTTGTGCCAGGCCCGCAGCCGCCGCGCGGCCTCTTCCAACGTCGCGGGCTTCTTGCAGAAGGCGAAGCGCAGCAGCGTGCGGCCTTCGTCGACGGCGTCTTTGTAGAACGCGCTCGGCGGGATCGCCGCGACGCCGCCGTCGACGATGAGGGCTTTGGCGAAGGCTTTGTCGTCTGTGACGTCGTCTCTGGTGGCGAGGACGAAGTAGGCGCCGTCTGCGTCGGCGACGGTGAAGCCGACGTCGACGAGGACGGCGGAGACGAAGTCGCGGCGGGCGATGTATTCGGACTGCAGCGTCGCGACGAACTCGCCGTCGCAGCGGTCGAGGGCGCTGGCCATCGCCATGTGCAGCGGCGTCGACGCACAAAACGTGAGGAACTGGTGGGCGCGCTGCACGCCGGCGATCAAGTGCGCAGGCCCGGTGGCCCAGCCCACCTTCCATCCCGTGAACGAGAAGGTCTTGCCCGTCGACGACAACGTCACCGTGCGCTCGCGCATACCCGGCCGCGTGCACAGCGGGATGTGCTTCACGCCGTAGGTCAGGTGCTCGTAGACCTCGTCAGAGATGGCGATGAGGTCGTGCTCGACGCAGAGGGCGGCGATGCCGTCGAGCTCTTCGGCGGAGAAGACGCGGCCCGTCGGGTTGTGCGGGTTGTTGACGATGATCATGCGCGTCTTGGGCGTGACCAGTTTGCGAAGCGCGGCGACGTCGACCTTGAAGTCGGGCCAGCGCAGGGTGGCCACCTTCATGACGGCGCCGGCCATGGCGATGCCGGCGGGGTAGCCGTCGTAAAAGGGCTCCATCACGATGACTTCGTCGCCGGCGTCGAGCAGGCCGATGAGGGCCGCGGCGAGGGCCTCGGTGGCGCCAGCCGCGGCGACGACTTCGGTGGCGGCGTCGACGTCGACGCCGTAAAAATTCTTCTGGTGCCGCGCGATCGCTTGCACGAGGGGCAGCACCCCCATCGAGCGTCCGTATTGGTTGTGGCCCCCGCGCAGCGCCGCGACGGCGTCGTCGACGACGGCGACCGGTCCTTCGAAGTCAGGAAAGCCCTGCGAGAGGTTCACCGCGCCGTGCTGGTTGGCGAGCGCTGTCATCTCGGAAAAGACGCTGGTGCCCAGCGCCGCGAGCGCGGTCTTGGCCATTTATTCGGCGGCTTCGTCGTGAGGAAACGGCGCGAAGCGCGAGAGCAGGCCTTCGCCCTCCATCGTCATGACGAAGTCGCAGTCGGCGT
>JANNAY010000741.1:0-3697 GCA_031384945.1 Deltaproteobacteria bacterium | reverse complement strand
GTGAACGCGTAGCTGAGGGCGCCGCCGTCGAGGTGCTGCACCTGCGAGAGGCCGCGCTGCTTGAGGATGCGGTAGGCCTGATAGGCGCGCTGTCCCGTTTGCGAGACGGTGACCACGGGCTTGTCGCGCGGCACCTCGACGAGCCGCTCGCGCAGCGCCTCGAGCGGGATGCGCAGCGCCGACGCGGGCCACGGCGCTGGCTTCGTGCCCGTCGTCGCCGACGGACGCGAGACGTCGACGAGGACGACGTCGCCCTTGAGCACGTGCAGGGCGAGGGCTTCAGCGCCGATGGGGTTGGCTTCGCCGGTGATCGTCTGCGCCGCGATCTGTCCGGCGATGTGCAGCGGGTCAAAGGCCGGTCCGAGGGTCGGCCAGTAGGCGAGGTCGAGGTCGGCGACGCGCTCAGGGCTCCACCCGTCGGCGACGGCGCAGGCGAGCAGATCGATGCGGCGCGGCACGCCCTCGTGGCCCCAGCACTCGCCGCCGACGACGACGGACTTCTTGCGGTCGACCACCAGCCGCACGCAGATGGCGTCGCCGCCGACCCACGGTTCGCCGGCGTAGCCGTGGATGGTGACGACGAAGACGCGGTCGTCGCCGAGAAAGCTGCGGGCCTCGGACTCGGACAAGCCGGTGCGGCCGAAGCGGACGTCGCCGACGACGTAGAGGGCGGTGCCGGCCAGCGGCGACAGCGTCTCTTTCGATCCGTCGACGACGGCGTTGTGGCCGGCGATCTGGGCCGTGCGCGTCGCGATGGCCTGCTGCGGCAGCCACAGCGGCGCGCGGGTGACGGCGTGGGTGACGCTGACGGCGGTGCCGCAGGCGTAGACCGCCGGCAACGAGGTCTCCATCTTGGCATTCACGCGGACGCTGCCGTCGGCGTTCAGCGCAGCGCCGGCGTCGGCGAGCAGGTCGGTGCGCGGGCGCAAGCCGGTGGTCAAGACGACGACGTCGGCGTCGAGGACGGCGCCGGATTGCAACGTCAGCGTGCTCTTCGTGCCCTGTTTGTCGACGCTGACGACCGGATCACCGAGGTGCAATCTCACACCCGTCGCCATCAATGCCCGCTGCGCCGCCCGCGCGGCCAGCAGCGACAACGACGGCAACACGCGCTCGTTCTTCTCGACCGCGTGCACCGTGAGCCCGGCCTTTTGCAGTCCGACGGCGGCGTCGATGCCGAAGGGGCCGCAGCCGATGACGACGGCGGTCTTGGCGCCGGCTTTGATCAGCGCCTGCAGCGCCTCGAGGTCGTCTTTGGTGCGAAAGCCGGTGACGCCGGGTTGTCCGACGCTGAGGCCGCCGCCGGCGTCTCTGATTTCGGCGCCGCCGGAGAAGATGGCGGCGTCGTAGCGCAGCGTGTCTTGGCCGTTCGGACCGCGCAGCACGAGCCGGTGGCTGTCGGGGTCGAGGCGCACGGCCTCAGTGCCCAGGCGCAGCTCGATGCGGTGCCGATCGGCGAAGAACTGGCGGCGGTCTTCGTCGAGGGCGGCGAGGCCGGTGACCTTGCCCTCGAGGTGGTGGCGCAAGCCGGCCTGCACCCACGAGACGTGCGGGCGCTTCTCGACCAGCACGATGCGGGCGTGCTCGTCGAGCTCTCTGGCGCGGGCCGCGGCGACGGGGCCGCCACCGGCCCCTCCGATGACGACGATGGTGCGGGACATGCGAGCCTCCGAAACGAAAACGACGACGGGGGACCCTACTCCAGGCAGGGTCCCCCTTGTCGAGGTCAGAGCTCGCGGCGCGCGCTCAGTTGGACTGGAACGTCACGTTCGCGCACTCGTTGCCGCAGACGGTGAAGTCGGTGGCGCAGGTGTCGGCGCCATCGAAGCCGAAGTTGGTCTCGATGCAGTCGTGGCATTCGTTGACGTCGGCGGCGAAGGCGTCGGCGTCGTCGGCTTCGGATTCGCAGCCGGCGGTGCAGGCGGTCGCGTCGAAGTCGTCTTCGCCTTCGATGGCGCAGTCGTCGAGCCGGGCGCAGATCTCGCCGCATTCGGCGGTGACGTCACCCGGGTTGGTGTCGTTGTTGTCGGCGTCGACGTCGCAGGCGGCGACGAAGGGGACGGCGACGAAGGCAACGGCGGCGAGGGACTTGATGAGCGAGCGAATCATGGTGTGCTCCTTGTGAGAGGACCGAAAGTGGTCGTCACGGAAACACTTTGCGGAGGGCGTGCCACCTCGCGATCACGCGTTCGGATGAGCAGTCAGATTTTTGAGATGGGGCGTTGATGTCGACGTCGACAGTGACGCCACTGGCAACTTCACAACCGGGGTGGGGGTCAGTCGCGATCGAGCCCGCCCTGCAGGCGTTCGCGCTCAGTTGCCAGTCGTGCTGCGAGCCCCTCAGCCGTCGACGGTGGGGACCTCTGCGGACAGCAACGTGGGATGTCCAACCACGCCACTGCTGTGACCCTGCACCGAGAGCAACGCGTCGCGCAGCGCCTTGGCCGACGGATAGCGATCGGCTGGCTTCTTCTCGAGGCAGCGCAAGACGACGGCGTCGAGCGAGGCGTCGATGCCCGACACCAACATCGACGGCGGCGGCGGCTGCTTCTGCGCATGCGCCAACAACATCGCCGTCAGCGACGTCTCGATGAACGGCGGCCGGCCGGTCAAGCAGGCGAACAAGACGGCGCCCAGGGCGTAGACGTCGGCGCGGGCGTCGACGCTCTGCCCCAGCGCCTGCTCGGGCGCGAGATAGAGCGGCGTGCCGAGGATGGCCCCCGTCGCCGTCAACGTCGTCGACTCGAGCTCGCTGCCGAGGGCCGAGTTCTTCGCGATGCCGAAGTCGATGAGCTTGGCTTGAAACGTCCCGTCACCGCGGGGCACGAGCAGAATGTTCTCGGGCTTGATGTCTCTGTGAATGATGCCGTGGCTGTGGGCGGCGTGCAGGGCGTCGGCGATGTCAGCGACGACAGAGATGGCTTCGTCGTTGGTCATGGGCTTGACCACGTCGTCGAAACGCTGGCGCAACGTGACGCCATGCAGCAGTTCCATCGTGTAGAAAATCAGCCCCTCTTCGGTGACACCACAGTCAAAGATTTTCACAACACCCGGATGCACGATCGCGGTGAGCGCCGCGATCTCGCGCTCGAAGCGGGCGAGCTCGTGCTCGCCGTTCTTGTTGGTGAGCTTGAGCGCCACTTCGGTGCGCAGCGTCGGGTGCCAGGCGCGCCAGACCTCGCCCATGCCGCCCTTGCCCACCCGCTCGATCAGCTTGTACCGCCCGATCAGCTTGTTCTCGTGAATCTGCCGGCGCAGCTCCCACGTCGTATTTCCCGCATAGAGCACGACGATCCACGCAGCAAAGTAAGAGCCCATGTACGAGAAGAACTCTGTCAACAGCGTGCGGTCGTTCAGCTGATCGATCAGGCCGTCGTTGACGAGCCAGGACGTCAACAGCCCCAACGGCGGAATCAGCGCCGGCGCCGCCGTGCGCAGCAGGCCCCACTTCCATTGCGACGGCAGGATGAGTCCCTGGATGACGAGCACGAGGTACGTCGACGTGAACGTCGCCGCCTGAAAGCCCCCGCCGAGAATCGCGTGCATCGCGAGCCCGGCGCTCGCCGACGAAAACGCCATGATCTCGATGACGACGACGCCGATGGGCGGCGGCTTGAGCAGCTTCAGCGTGAACCAAAAGATGATGAGCGCGAGCTGCACGGCGATGCGCACCGTCAGCAGCGCCGGCAGCGACGCC
>JANNAY010000733.1:0-2208 GCA_031384945.1 Deltaproteobacteria bacterium | reverse complement strand
GGCGTCGCTGGCGCCAACGAGAAAGACCTCGTCGTCGTCGAACAGCTCGGCGGCGCGCGCGGCGACCGCCAGGCCTGGATCGCCGGCGCCCACCGCTTCAAGGTCGGCGACGAGGTCGTCTTCTTCGGCGTCCGCATCGACAACGTCGTCGGCGAAGCCGTCGTCGTGCCCTACGGCATCGGCTTCGGCATCTTCGACGTCCTCGACGACGTCGACGGCAAACACGCCGTCGAGCGCGGCGGCGACGTCGTCAACCTCGTCAGAGACCCCGACGGCAAGAGCCACATGGAGGCTGTGAAGTCCCGCCACTACACCTCGGTCGACGACCTCAAACGCGAGGTGCGGGCCATTCTCGACGGACGCGACGTCGCGCCGCCGGCGTTGAAGAAGTTGCTGCCGCCGACGACGATGACGCCGCCGGCCTCGCCGCTGCGCCGCCCGACCGCGCAGGTGACGAAGTGAAGCACCTCATCTCGACAACGTTCGTCGTCGCGACCCTCAGCGCTGGCCTCGTCGCTGGCCTTTACTCTGGCGACGCCCACGCCTTTGCGTTTCTCTGCAACGGCATCGACGCCGACGGCGGCACCTTCGACGACGGCTGCGGCGGCTGCGACGGCGACTCTGCCGCCCGCTGGGACGAGCTGCAGGTCGACTTCTCGTTCGACGACACCGTACGTCCCTCTGAGGTCACGCTGGCCGAGTGGCAGTCGAACCAGACGGCGACCGTCGCCAACTGGAACAACGTGTCCGGACAAGCGCTGACCATCCGCGACGTCGGGGCGGCGCAGGTGCGCGAGTTCGGCGAGATCAACGGCGAGAACTCCGTCTTCTGGATCACAAACCGCAACACGTTCATCCAGCAGGTGGGCGGCGACCCGAACTCGATCCTCGGCGTCACGCTGGCGCCCACCGGCGGCAATTGCGACCAGGGCAACGGACGCCGCGACGGCATCATCGACGCCGACCTCGTCATGAACGGCACCGGCAGCTTCGACTGGGACGAGACGTCAGTGGTCTCGACCATGACCCACGAAGTCGGACACGCCATCGGCTTCGGCCACCCCTGCATCGACTGCGTCGACCGCAGCATCATGTCGGCCACCGGCGGCGGACCCGACGACAGCGACGTGCCTCTCTTCGACGACCAAGAGGCGATTCGCGCGCTCTACCCCGGCAGCCCCGGCGGCGTGGGCACCGCCTGCGACGGCGACGGCGACTGCGACGGCAACACCTGCGTCACCGTGCAAATCAGCGGCGTCGATCGCTCGTTCTGCACGCAGACGTGCACCGCCAACAGCTGCCCCGGCGGCATGGTCTGCTCCGCCGTCGCCGGCGAAGGCAACGTCTGCGTCTTCAGCAACGCCGGCATCGCGGGCGTGGGCGAGCAGTGTGGCCCACCGGGTTGCGCCGACGAATGCGTCAACTTCGACGTCGACGCCGGCTGCAACGTCTGCCTCGACACCTGCTTCGCCGGCTGCCGCACCGGCACCAACCAGGGCTGCCAGGCCGGCAAGACCTGCGTCTCGTTCGCCTGCAACGCCGACAACCAGTGCTTCTCGAATGACTGCGGCGCCAACGGCATCTGCAACGATCCCGTCGGCGTGTGCTTGAGCGGCAGCGCCGGCACCACGCCGCGCGGTGGCTCGTGCAGCGACCCCGCCGAGTGCGCCGCCGACCTTGCCTGCGTCACCGACCAGCAGGGCAACAACGGCGTCTGCTTCGGCCTGTGCAACGAAAACGGCGGCGGCTGCCTGCAGAGCGAGAACTGCCTGTTCTTGTTCAACACCGACACGCAGGGCGTCTGCCTGCCCGCCGGCGCTGGACAAGAGGGCGACGCCTGCAGCGACTTCGACCAGTGCGCCCGCGGCTTGTTCTGCACCGGCGTGTGCGAGCAGCGCTGCGATCGCGGCTTCACCTGTGGTGACGACGCGCAGACGTGCACGGCGACGGGCACCAACGGCATGAGCACGTGTCGCCCCGTCGGCGAAGGCGAAGGCGAAGAAGGCGAAGGCGAAGAAGGCGAAGGCGAAGGCGGCAACGACGAATGCGACGCCAGCCGCGGCAACTTCGACTGCCCCGCCGGCCGCTCCTGCGACGACGGCGAATGCGTCAACGGCGAAGGCCCCACAGGCACCTTCTCGCTCTGCGACAAAGACGCCGACTGCAGCGGTGGGCTTTGCCAGAACGGTGTGTGCACGCGTCCCTGCG
>JANNAY010000712.1:0-2722 GCA_031384945.1 Deltaproteobacteria bacterium | reverse complement strand
GTCGGCAACCTCGTCTGCCCCGCGCTCTTCGATCTCGGTGAACGCCACAAAGTCGTCGTCTTCTCGGTCACCGAGGGCGAAGACAAGCCGATCAAGTACCCGCACATGTTCAAGGCGGCGACGCTGTTGGTGTTGAACAAGATCGATCTGCTGCCGCACCTGCGCTTCGACGTCGACAAATGCCTCGCCTTCGCCCGGCAGGTGAACCCACACGTCCCGATTCTCTTGCTCTCGGCCACGAGCGGACAAGGCCTGCCGGAGTGGTACGGGTGGCTGCGCGCGCAAAAGATCGTGGTCGAAGGTGCAGCGTGAGCGCAGCTGACTACCCGCCCGACCTGTTGAACGCGCTGGCAGGCCTCGCGGCAGCGCTGAAGACCGACAACGACGGCCAGATCATCGTCAAGGCGGCAGAGCGCAAGCGGGGGGGCGATCAAAACGCGCGCTACCAGGCGCTGGTCGAGCAGATCCCCGCCATCACGTTCACGCTCAACCTCGAAGAGGGCTTGCCCGACGTCTACGTCGGCCCGCAGATCGAAACGATTCTCGGATTCACCCAAAAGGAATGGATGGAAGATCCCATTCTTTGGTTCTATCAATGCCATCCTGATGATCGCAGTATTCTTCACCAAGAGTTCACCCGCGGTATCGCCACCGGCGGACCTTTCCGCGCCCAGGTGCGCGTGCACGCGAAAGATGGACACGTCGTGTGGATCCACGGCGAGGCCAAGCTCGTCCGCGACGACAACGGCAACCCGCTGTTCTTGCAGGGCATCGCCTTTGACATCTCAGAGCAGAAGCGGGCCGAGCAGCAGATCAAAGACGCTCAAGAGATGAAAGTTCTCAACGAACGTCTCTCTGCCGTTGGGCAGATGGCTGCCAGCATCGGCCACGATTTGCGCAATCCACTCGCGGCCATTCGCAACTCGTGGCACTTCATTCAGGGCAAGCTCGACCCAGCGGTGCTCGCCGACAAACGCATGAAGGCGATGGCCGGTCTCATCGACCGCGAGCTGGTGCACGCGGGCACGATCATCAACGAGCTGTTGCAGTACTCGCGCGACCGCGCGCCGTACCGACAACCGACGGCGCTGGCGCCGCTGTTCGACGAGGCCATCAGCGTTGTCAGCAAGCCTGCGGCGACGATGCTGGTCTTGAACGAAGTGCCCGAAGACCTCGTGGCGCCGAACATCGACCGCGAACAATTTCGCCAGGTGTTGGTGAACCTGCTGCAGAACGCCGTCGAAGCCATCGGCCCCGACGGACGCGTCAGCGCCCGCGCCCGCGCCAAAGACGTCAACGGCGAAGCCGGCGTCGTCATCGAAGTCGTCGACAACGGCAAAGGCATCGCGCCCGAGCTAAAAGACAACATTTGGAAGCCGCTGTTCACCACCAAAGCAAAAGGCACAGGTCTCGGCCTGCCCATCGTGGCCAACGTGGTGCAGCGCCACGAAGGCATGGTCTTCGTCGACTCGGCCCCCGGCCGCGGCACGACGTTTCGCATTCACCTTCCCGTCGGCACAGCGTCAGAGGGGCCGGCGCCGATGCAGGGCGGTGCGGCCGGCGATGCGCTCAGCGGGCCGTCGCCCAACGCCGGCGCCACCGAGGTGCGCTACGTGCGCGATGTCGAGGCTGTGCGCGAATCAACCATTCTGAAAGAGCTGATCGCCGAGTGCCTCAGTGTTGTGCAAAAGCCGGCGGAGACGATGCAGGTGCTGAACCTCGTCTCGCAAGAGCTGCCGCCCGTCGACGTCGACCGCCAGCAGCTGCGGCAGGCGTTGGTGAACCTGATGCAGAACGGCGTCGAAGCCATCGGCCCCGACGGCACCGTGAAAACCAAAGCCCGCGTCGAGGGTGACGACGTCGTCATCGAGGTCATCGACAACGGCTGCGGCGTCGCCGTCCAACTGCTCTCTGACATCTGGAAGCCGTTGTTCACCACCAAGACGCGCGGTTCGGGCCTGGGTCTCCCGATGGTCAAGGCGGTGGCGCAGCGCCACGGTGGCGACGTCGAATTGGTCTCGGCGCCGGGGCAGGGGTCGACGTTTCGCCTGCGCTTTCCTCGCTTGAAGCCGGCGACGCAGCCCGAGACGCCAGAGACAAAGCCGTGATCGTCGTCGTCGGCTTCGACCTGACCGCCGCCGGAGATCGAGCGTTGCTCGACGCCAGCGAGGCAATGGGCTTGAGCGATGACGCGTCGTCGTCGTTGCACGTGGTGCACGTCGTCGAGCAAAAGGCCCTCGACGCGACGGGCGCGCTCGACGCCGCGGGCAAGAGGCAGCGCGCCCTCGATCGTCTCTATCCCGAGGTGTGGCGCCGCGTGAAAGACCTCGGGTTGCGCATGCCCTTCGGCCTGCCCAACGACGTCGCTGTCGACATTGGCTTCGCCGCCGTTCACGCCGTGCGCGCCCACGAAGAGATCGCGCGGCGGCTCTTGCGCACGGCCGGCGACTTCGACGCCACCGCCGTCGTCGTCGGCCGCGAGGGCCGCCCGGGCTCTGTCGTCGAACATCTGCGCGCGCTGGGGCTGGTCGACGGCGACCGCCCCGACGGCGCGGCCTCGATCTTTTTGCGCGCCAAAGACGGCGCCACCATCCCCAAGTCGCAGGCGTGGACGGCCGCCGGCGTCGTCGACGAATGAGCGCAAGGTCGTCCTCGTGAACGCTCGTCGGTGCTCCCTCCTGCGAGCGCGGCCCCGGTGTCGGGGGACCGAGGGCTTCAGGAG
>JANNAY010000709.1:0-3967 GCA_031384945.1 Deltaproteobacteria bacterium | reverse complement strand
CGTCATCCCCGCAGGTGCTCCGCACAAGCTGCGTTGGCGCACGCGCTCGTCGATGACCGCCGTCGCCGTCTGCGTCACCTGCGCCGGCGCTGGCGTCGACGACACGCCGTGGCGCCGCGTCCGCAGCGGCGGCTCGCCGGTCGTGCAGCTCGACGACCGCCGCTGGCCCTTCGTGCAAGCGCTGCTGGCCGCGCTGCACGACGAGCAAGCGCAGACGTCGCCGTCGTCGAAGGCGCTGCTGTCGCTGTTGACGCTGCTGTTGGTCGAGCTCGGCCGGGCCAGCGGTGCTGCGCCGCTGCACACGGCCATCAACGACGACGATGACCTCGTGGCCGCGGCGCTGCGCCTTGTTGAAGAGCGCTGCCTGACCGCGCTCAAGCCCAAAGACGTCGCTGCGGCGCTCGGCAAGAGCAGCACGCATTTGACGACGCTGGTGCGGCAGCGAACGGGCCAACCGCTGCAAGCGTGGATCACCGCCGGACGCATGGCCGAAGCGCGCCGCCGCCTGCAGACCAGCGACGAGCACGTCGACGTCATCGCCGAGCGCGTCGGCTACGGCGACGTCCGCGGCTTCGTCCGCGCCTTTCGCGCAGCGACGGGCACGACGCCAGCGGCCTTCAGGCGCTCAGCTCGAGGTTGACGGCGCCAGCGACGAACGCGCCGGCGCCGACGCCGAGGGCCGCGCTCTGTCCCGGCGTGATGGCGTCGCCGGTGGCGGAGATGCCGGGCCACGAGCTGCGCTTCATCTCGTCGACGGCGATGTACGCGCCGTCGAGCTTCAGGCCGCGCGCCGCCAACGTCTGCACCAGCGGCGTCGGCTCTTGCTTCGGCCGCACCAGCAGCGCGTTGACGGTGACGACGTCGCCGCCGTCGACGCGCACGCCGCTGAGCGCGTCAGCGTCGCCCAGCAGCGCCACGATCGCGCGGCGCTCGACGCGAATGCCCGCCTCGCGCAGCGCAGCTTCGTCGACGTCGACGCCGGCGGCGACGAAGGCGGTGACGTCGTCGCTCCACCCGCGCAGCATGCGCGTGAACATCGTCGCGTGCGCGGGCGGCAGCGTGCCGTCGAGCAGCACGCCCCACGGACGGCCCCGCAGCTCGTAGCCATGGCAGTACGGACAAATGAAGACGCTGCGCCCCCAGTGCCGCGCCATCCCCTCCATCACGATCGGCACGTCGACGACGCCGCCGGCGATGACGACGCGCTTCGCGTTGATCACGGCGCCGCCCTCGACCTCGACGACAAAGGCGCCGACGCTGCCGCTGACGTCGGTTGCGACGCCGTCGACGACGACGCCGCCGTAGTGGGCGAGCTGGTCGCGTCCGATGCGCCGCAGCTCATCGGGCGCAACGTGATCGAGCCCGAACAGCCCGTGCACGGCGCTGGCGGCGGCGTTGCGGCGCGGACCACCGTCGACGATCACGACGCGCTTGTTGCCGCGCGCCAGCGTCAACGCCGCCTGGTGCCCCGCAGGACCGCCACCGACGACGACGACATCACAGCTCTCTGACACAGGGTGCATGGGAACCTCCATGCAGACACCGTGTGCTCCGCGGCGGTCGGCGACGAGGGCGCCGCCTTCGACGAATGCGGCGAATCCTTCGCCTCAGTCTTCGATGACGACGGTGAATTTGACGACGGCGTCGTCGAAGTTGGCGCCGCTGACGACGACGCTGGCATCGAAGCGCTCGCCGCCGTCGGCGCTGGGCGCGTTGACGACGATCGAGAACGTGCCGACCTCGCCTGCCTGCACCCACGACGGGATCGGCACCGGCTGCAGCGCCGGGCTGTCGTCGTCGAAGAAGTCGACGATGCCGGTGATGACATCGACGACGACGATGGCAGGTCCGGCGACGACGAGCACGAGGGCTTCGCCGGCGTTGATGCTGCCGTCGGCCTGCATCGCCCCGATGATCGTCGTCGCGGGACCATCGGGCGGTGTGGCGGCGAGCCGGATGAAGTCGGCGGCGTCACCCTTGGCGACGATGCTCGTGACGACGGCGTCGCCCGCGTAGCCTTTCTCGCGAAAGGCAAAGAGCACCGTGCGCGACTCGCCCGGCGAAAATTCGACCTCGAGCTCGTCAGAGAACGGGGCTTCGTCGAGGCGGCCGTCGTAAGCGGCGATCTCGACGTCGGCGGCGATGAGCACGTCGCCGTCTTTCACGACTTGCGTGACGCGGCCGCTGCCGTCGCAGGCGCCGTCGACGCAGGCGAGGTCGACGTCTCGGGCAAAGACGGCGCTGGCGCCTTCGACGTCGACGTCGCCGGCGGTGACGCGGCCGACATCGCCGCCGCCGATGGCGAGGTCGTCGACGCGGGCGCCGAAGCCGCCGTCGACGACGATGGCGAGGCCGCCGCCGCTGACGACGCCGTCGACGACGAGGGGGGCGTCTTCACTGACGACGACTTCGACGGGGTCGCCGGCGGCGTCGCTGGCGAAGAAGACGCCGCTGGCGGCGCTGACGACGCCGCCGGCCACGACGACGCTGCCGACGTCGACCGCGATGACGCCGACGTCGGCGTCGTAGCGGCCGGCGCTGGCGCCGCTGACGGTGCCTTCGTCGAAGCGGACGGCGCCGCCTTGAAAGTTCAGCGTCCCTGTCTCTCCGCCGACGACGGCGCCGGCGACTTCGAGCGCGCTGCCGCTGATGGTGAGCGGCGCGGGCAGGGCGTCGAGCGCCAGGGCGCCGGCCAGCTGAAAGCTCAGCGCGTTGCCGTTCTCGTCGACGCGGCTGGCAAAGGCGAAGCTGCCGTCGGTGCCCATGTCGCCGTGATCGACGGCCTGGTTGTTCCAGTCGGTGAGCAGATCGGGGGCTCCGGGCCCGCAGGCGCTGAGCCCGCCGACGATTCCGACGACCAGGGCGGCGAGCGGCGTGGCCGTGGGTGAGATGACGCGCATGCCGAGAGGGTCCCGCGGTGGCGGGCTGCGTCGCACGCTTCGTCCGGGGGCGGGCGGTCGATTGGCGGTCAATGGGAGACCGACTCCAACCCGGCGATTTTACGCGTGAATCGGGAAGCGGAACGGCCCACACGCGAACGTTGACGTCAGCGTGGGTGGGCTGTTCCGTTTCGCAAAAAAGAAACCGGCGCTGTTGTCAGCGCCGGCGTCGTGGTGCCCAAGACAGGAATCGAACCTGCACAGAGTTGCCCCTACTAGGACCTGAACCTAGCGCGTCTACCAATTCCGCCACCTGGGCCAGCGACGCCGTCGTTGTGCCCAATGAGCGTCACGGCGTCAAGGGTGCAGTCACAGGGGCCACCAGCGGAGGCGGCACCAACACCGGCGCAGCCGGGACCAGCGCGCTGATGACGTCGTCAGCGGCGTAGGCATCGTCGACGGTGATCATGTCTTTGAAGCGCTCGGGCGCGAGGAGCTTCGAACCGGGGGCCTTTCTGATGACGATGGCCACGACGCGGTCCGGGTGCTTCTGGCGAATGGCCGCATAGATCTCGGGATCGCGCTCGCCGCTGTCGCCGACGCAGACGAAGCGCATGTGCGGAAACGCCGCCAAGAGCTTCTCGATGCGGGTCAGCTTGTAATCATCCTGTGCGAAGAGCTTGTCGTCGCCCAGATTCTTCAACACAATGGGACCACCCGGAAACCCGTTGTCGTCGAGAAACTTGCGCAACCGTGGATACAAATTCTGCGGCGATCCCGAGACGTAGAAGAAGGCGTAGACGCCGGCTTTGACCGCTTGTTGATAGTTGGTCGCCGCCCCCGCCACCGGCTCAAGCTGCGTCGCGTTCTTCAGCAGCACCTCTTTCACCATGCGCGCCTTGTCGGGCACGTAGGTGCGCACCACGGTGTCGTCGATGTCGCTGATGACGCCGGTGGTCTCGATGTCGGGGTGCACGTACAGCTTGCCGTTGCCCACACCCTTGAAGGTCTCTGGCGACGTCAGCGTGACGACGACGGGCAGCACGCCGACCTTGAGCCGCTCTTCGGCGGGCAGGTTCTTCGCGACC
>JANNAY010000706.1:0-13994 GCA_031384945.1 Deltaproteobacteria bacterium | reverse complement strand
CGTAGCCGAGCAGCCGGTACGACTTCACCGCGTCTTTGTTCCACTCGACCTGGATCTTCACGTCTTGCGCGATGACCTCGAGGGTGCCGTCGACGGCTTCGACGAAGACCTTCTCGGCCGTCTTCTGTGAGTCGATGTAGCTGTAGTTGCCGTTGCCGGCGTCGGCGAGCTGCTCCATCAAGTGGTCGTTGTAGTTGCCGGTGCCGAAGCCCACCGTCGACATCATCACGCCCTCGCTGACGTAGCCGCGGATGCTCGCGAGCATCTGCTCGTGGCTGGTGCGGCCGAGGTTGGCGTCGCCGTCAGAGAGCACCATCACGCGCGCCGAGCGGCCGCCGCCGAGCCCCTTGGTGGCCTCGCGGTACGCGAGCTCGAGGCCCGATCCCATGTTGGTGCCGCCGCCCGAGCTGAGCGAGTCGATGCCCGCAAAGATGGCGGTCTTGTTCATGGCCGGCGTCGTCGGCAGCGCGATGCGCGTCTCGCCGGCGTAGGTGACGATGGCGACGTTGTCGTCTTCGCGCAGCTGGTTGACGAGCATCTTCAGCGCTTCGCGGGCGAGCCGCAGCTTGTCGGCCTCTTGCATCGAGCCCGAGACGTCGACGAGAAACACGAGGTTGGTGGGCTGGCGCTCGCTGCGCGACACCTCTTTGCCCTTGAGCGCGACGCGCACGACGGTCTTGCCCTTGGTGATGGGCGACGGCGCCGCAGCGACGTGAACGGCGAACGGCACCTTCGAGTCTTTGGCGGGCGTCGCGTAGCTGTAGTGCATCGCGTTCACCCACTCTTCGACGCGCACGGCGGCGTCGGGGGGCAGGTTGCCCTGCTTCAAGAAGCGGCGGGCGAAGGTGAACGAGCCGGTGTCGACGTCGATGGCGAAGGTCGACAGCGCGTCTTTGGCGGTGTCGATGAAGGGGTTGGTGCCGGCGTGCACGAAGGTGCCGCCCTTGTTCTCGTCCTGCGGCGGCTTCTCTGACATCTCGGGCTCGGGCGTCGCCACCGACAACTTCGGCGCCTCTTTCGGCGGCGTGGGCGGCGAGATGTCTTTGCGCTTGCCGTCGACGACGCTCTTGTCGGCGGTGCGACCCTGGTCACCACCGACGAGGCGGTCGTCGAATTCGATGCGTTTCTTTTCGCCCGCCACAGGACCGCGCGGGTCTGCCTTCGGCTCTGTTCGCTTGATCGGCGGCGTCTTCTTCGTCGTCGTCGTCGGCACCGGCACCGTCGGCGTCGTCACCGCCACGGGCGCGTCGGTCGGCGGCGGGGGCGCGTCGGGCGTGGGGGCCTCGTTGTCGACGCCGCTCTCGTCGTCGCTGACGGTGGCGGTGCTGCCGCTCGTCGGCGACCACTCTTGCGCCTGCGCGTCGGACTTCGACGACGAGACAGACGAGCAGGCGACCATCGCGCTCGGGCCGCCGACGGCAGTGGCGAGGGCGACGGCGACAGCGAGGGTGCGGCGTGAGGGCTTCTGCATGTTTGGCATCCTTCCAGAACAGCGGAGACAGGAGACAGCCCCGCCCTGAACGAATGGGACGGCGCGGCGGTCTGTTGCCCCGGTCTGTTGTTCGCCTTGTCCCGGATCCGTGAGGCACAGTCCCGCCGTGCTGTTCGTCCTTCCCCTTCTCGTGGCGCCGCTGTTGGACGCCGCCGCCCCCCCGCCCCCCGAAACCGGGGGGCAATCGAACCACGTGGCGTTGTCGGCTGCGAGCGTGTCCACGGCGCCAGGCTGGCCCGAGGCGCGGGCTGCGTTGGCGCAGGGCGACCTCGTTGCCGCCGCCGCCGCCGTCGCCGACCCGGTGTTGCGCAACGCGGCGCCCGGCCTCGTGGTGCGCGTGCTCGAGGCACAGCACGACCCCGCCGCCTGCGCGCTCGCGCAGTCGCTGCTGACCAGCAACGTCGGCGACGTTGCCGCGGTCCACGTCGTCGCCTGCGCGCCGTCGCGCGAGCTGTTGCTGCGCGTCGCGAAGGGTCCGTTTCGCCACGACCCGCGGGCGCTGACCGCCGCCGCCGCGTTTCTGGCGAAGAACGAGCTCACCGCTGCCGACGTCGACCTGCTGGCGGCGCCGGCCCTCGACGCGCCCCTCGCCCTCGACGCGCCCGAGCAGCGGCTGGCGGCGGCGCGCGTGCTGCGCGTGGTGGCCCGGGCGGCGACGCCTGCGACGCAGACAAAGGCCCGGCTGCGCTTGCTCGACGAGCTGCCCGAGCAGACCACCGACGACGACCGCGCTCTCGACGCCGAGGTCGACGTCGCCGCCCGCCGCGTGGCCCGCGCCGCGGTGCTCGAAAAGCTGCAGAAAAACGAAGAGGTGAGCGCGCTGTTGAAAGACCTCGTCGGCAAAGACTGCGAGGCGTCGCTGCTCGTCGGCAAGGCCCTACGCAAGCAGCGCCACTACGCCGCCGCGCGCACCGCCCTGGCCGCCGCGGCGCAGACGTCGTGCGGCGATGTGAAGAAAAAGGCGCAGTACCTCGAGGCCCGCGTCGCCCGCGTGCAGAACGCGGCGTCGGCCGACAAGCTCTTGTCGACGTTCGCCAAGACGTATGGCGCCGATGCGCTCGTCGACGATGTGCTGCTGTGGCAGGCCGAGCTGAAAGACGACAAGGGCGACGTCGACGGCGCGCTCGCCGTGCTCACGACCATCATCACCGCGCACAAAGACGGCGACATGGCCGACGAGGCGCGCTTTCGCTTCGCGTTTGCGCGCGCGAAGCAGAAGAAGACAAACGAGGCGCTGGCGTCGCTCGACGAGGCCATCGCTGCGCTGCGCGCCACGGCAAGAACGACCGGCAAGCCGCGTCTCGATCTGCTCGACCGCGCTCGCTACTGGCGCCTGCGCCTCGCGCTGTTTCCCGACACGGCCTCCCTCGACCCCGTCGACGACGCCGGCCCCGGACATGACGCCCGCATCGCGCTCGCTGCCTTTGCCGACGAACGCGGCGCCAGCTTCTACGGCATCGTCGCTGGCCAGCTTGTGCAGTCGCTCGGCATGACGTCGGCTGCGGCAGGAGAGCGCCGGCCGACCATGGCGTCGACGTTGCCGCTGCCGTCATCGTTGGCCAGTGACGCCCGCTTCGTGCTCGCCCGCGCCGCCGCCGACAAAGGCTTCGACGACGACGCCGCTGTCTTGCTCGACCAGGTCGTCTCGTCCGCGGGCGCAGCGTCGTCAGCGTCGTCGGCAGAGGACGTGGCGTTCGCCGCCGCTGCGGTGTTCGCCTCGTTGAACAGGCCAGACCTCGCGCACCGAACGTTGCGCAACGCTGGCTTCGCGCTCTTGCCCGGCACCCCGCGTGGCGACGTGCTCGCCCGGTGGAGCCTGTCGTGGCCGCGGGCCTTTGCCAAAGAGATCGAGGCCGCCGCGGCGGAACAGAAGATTCCGCCAGCGCTGTTGATGGGGCTCGCCCGCGAAGAGTCGACCTTCATGGCCGACGTCGTCTCGTGGGCCGGCGCTGTCGGGCTGTGCCAGCTGATGCCGGCGACGGCGGCCGACGAAGCACAGGCGCTGAAGTTGCCGCCGACGACCACGGCGACGCTGTTGGATCCGGCGACGAACGCGCGGCTCGGCGCCGCCCACCTCGCGCGCCGCTTGCGCGGCATGTCGCATCCGCTGCTCGCCATCGGCGCCTACAACGCTGGCCCCGGCGCCGTCGCCAAGTGGCTGCCGCCCAGGGGCACGACGATGCCGCTCGACCTGTTCGTCGAAGAGATCCCCGTCGATGAGACGCGCAACTACATCAAGAAGGTCACGGGCAGCTGGAAGACGTACACGGTGCTCGACGGCGATGGCGCCGTCTCGTTCGCGGTGAAGGTGAAGGGTTGATCGCGGCGCTGGCCCTCTTGCTGCTCGCCGCCGAGCCGTCGCCACCGTCGACGGAGTGGGCGGCAAAGGCCACGCGCGTCCGCCTCTCGCACGGCACCGGCGGCCTCGTCGGCAACGACAGCTCGAGCTTCGATCTGCGGCGGCAGGGCGATGTCTTCATCGGCACCGCGGTGTGGGTCGTGCGCCTGAACGGCGAGGCGCCGCTCGCCGACAGCGGCACCGTGCGCGTCCCCACCGCGGCCATCGATGGCTTCTTGCGCGCGTTCGCCTTCTCTTCGCCAAAGCTGGTGCCGGCGGCCGACGACCTGCGCGTCGTCCTCAAAGCCAGCGATGACTACCCATGGTGGAGCGTCGAGATCGACGGCGACGACGTCTGCAGCGCCGCCGGCTGCGTGCCCGGCCCGGCGCTGCGCTTCGAGTCGCCGTCGTCGGGAGAGCGCCCAGCGCCGTGGTTCCGGTTGAGCGACGGCGCGGCGGTGGAGCTCGACCCCGCGCCGTTGTCGAAGGCGTGCCGCATCGCCTGGGCCCTGGTCGGCGAAGAGCCCGTTGACGCCATGTGGGCCATCTCGCGGCACCGCGCGGGGGCGAACAAGAAGTGAAGCACCCCGTCGAGCCCGCCCCCGCAGACCTCACCCCTCGCTTCGCTCGACCCTCTCCCCAAGCGGAGAGGGTGAATCGTCGCCAATCCCGGGCGCCCGGTGACGTCGTCGAGCGCTCGGCACGCGATGCTGCACCGTCAATCGCGACTTGCCCCCGGCGTCGGGGGGCCAGGGGGGCCTTCACCGTCGCCCTCTGCGCCGTCGTCGTCGTCGGCGGCGCCTGCGCCTTTGTCTCGATGCCCGGCACGCGCCACGAAGGACCGCTGCCCACCGCCACCGACGTCGACGCCGCCACCGCCGCGGCCCTCGCCAAAGACGTGCAGGCGCTGGCCGGCGACATCGGCGAGCGGAACTACCTGCACACCGCGGCCCTCGACGACGCCGAAGAATTCGTCGCCGGCCGCTTCAACGGCGCCGGCTACGAAGCTGTCGACCGCCACGACTTCGACGTCGACGGCGTCACCTTCACCAACCTGATCGCCGAGGTGCCGGGGGCAGGGCGCAAAGACGAGATCGTTTTGGTGGGGGCGCATTATGATACGGCGCCCGGCACGCCCGGGGCGAATGACAATGCATCAGGTGTCGCGGTCTTGCTCGCGCTCGCGCAGCGCTTCGCCCACGAGAAGCCTGCGCGCACGCTGCGCTTCGTGGCCTTTGCCAACGAAGAGCCGCCCTTCTTTGACACCAACGACATGGGCTCGCGCCGCTACGCCCAGCACGTGAAGAACCGCAAAGAGCACATCGTGGCCATGCTGAGCCTCGAGACCCTCGGGTGCTATTCGGACGTCGAGGGCAGCCAGCACTACCCGTTTCCCTTCGGGCTGCTGTACCCCGACACCGGCAACTTCGTCGGCTTCGTCAGCGACATGGCCAGCGTCTCTTTGACCCGCGCCGCGGTCGGGTCGTTTCGCACGCACGTCGAGTTTCCCAGCGAGGGCGCCGCGGTGCCCGGCATGATCCCCGGCATCTATTGGTCGGACCATGCATCGTTTTGGCCGCTCGGTGTACCCGCTGTGATGGTCACTGATACCGCGCCGTTTCGCTACGAACATTATCATCAGGGCGACGACACGCCCGAGAAGGTCGACGTCGCCCGCCTCGCGCGCGTGACCCGCGGCCTCATCGGCGTCGTCGACGACCTCTCGCGTGGAGACCTGCCATGAGCGCACAAGACGTCACGTTCACCAGCGAAGGCGAGCGCATCGCCGGGCACCTGCGGCGTCCAACGACGTCGTCGAACCGGACGCTGGTGGTCTTTGCCGCGGGCATGACGCTCACCAAAGAGGTGTGGCTGCCGCCGTGGGCCTGTGCCCTCAACGCGCGCGGCTACACGACGTTGAACTTCGACTACCGCGGCTTCGGCGGCAGCGGCGGCGCGCGCCTGCGCCTCGTGCCCGAGCAGCAGGTGCTCGATGTCAGAAACGCAGTGACGTGGGGCCGCTCCAACGAAGGCGTCGACCGCGTCGTCGTCGTCGGCGTCAGCCTCGGCGCCGCCGTCGCCCTCGCCGTCGCTGGCGTCGATGGCGCTGTCGACAACGACGTCGATGGATTCGCCGCGGTCGGCGGCCCGAGCGATTTGTGGCGCGTGTGGTCGGCGCTGCCGAACTTCTCGACGTTTCACGAGAAGGTGAAGGCCGCGCGGCGCGAGTACGTGCTGACGGGCGCGCTTTCGACCATGAAGCTGTCGAAGCTCTTGTCGTCAGACCCAGGCACCTGCGCCCTCATCGAGCAAGACGCCAAGACGCATCCGACGTGGACGCCGGAGCTGACCTTCGAGTCGCTGGCGTCGCTGTTCGCGTTTCGTCCCGAGAAGGGGGCGGCGACGGCGAAAAAGGCGCTGTTCGTCACCTGCGAAAACGACGGCCTCATCGGCCGCGGCGAGGCCGTGTCGGCGTGGGCCAGCTGCCCCGAGCCCAAGAGGCTCGTCGAGATCAAGGGCGTTTCACACCACGAGATCTACGGCGCTGGGGCAGGATTTCAGCCTGCGATCGACGCCATCGATGCATGGTTCATCGCAACAAAATAACGACCAGAAGAGGGTCTAGAGCTGCCCTGTCGAGGCCGCGGCAACGAACTCGCGCAGGCTCTGGTCGATGCGGGCTTTGCGGCGAGAACGCTCGACCGCGAGCTGGACCAGCGTGTCGCAAAGCTGCGGCAGCGGCACGCCGCTCAGGCCCCAGAGTTGGGGGTACATCGATACATTGGTAAAGCCCGGCAACGTGTTGATCTCGTTGAGGTAATACGAGTTGTCGGGCAGCAAAAAGAAGTCGACGCGGGCGAGGCCGTGGCCAGAGATGGCGCCCATGGCGGCGATGGCGGCGGCCTGCAGCGTCGCGGTGGTCGCAGCGTCGACGGGCGCGGGGGCCAGAAGCCTGGCGTCGTTCTTCAGGTATTTGTCGGCGTAGTCGTAGAAGTCGGCGCCGGGCACGATCTCGCCGGGCACGCTCGCCTTCATGGTCGAGGCGTCCATGCCGAGCACGGCGATCTCGACTTCGCGGGCGGCGACGCCTTGTTCGACGAGGGCCACGTCGTCGAAAGAGAGCGCAAAGGCGACGGCGTCGCGCAGTGCGTCTTTGGTCTTCACCTTCTTGCAGCCGACCGACGAACCACCGACCGACGGCTTGACGAACAAGGGCAGGGCAGTGGCGTCGACAAAGGCCTTGATGTCGTCGACGCCGCGGGCGTCAAAGGCGGCGCGCGAGACGGCGGCGTAGGGGACGACGGGGATGCCGCAGGCGGCGAACAAGCGCTTCGACTGCAGCTTGTCCATCGCCACCGCCGACGCCGTCGTGTTGCAGCCGACGTAGGGCAGGTCGAGCATCTCGAGCAGGCCCTGCAGCGTGCCGTCTTCACCATACGTGCCGTGCGTGATCGGAAAGACCGCGTCGACTTCTGCGTCGGCCAGGTGCCGCAGCGACGTCGACGGCTTCGACCCTTTTCCAGCCGGCGATGGCGGCAATGGCTTCTGGGTGTCGAGCACCGACGCTGACGTTTTGGCATCGTGAAAGACGCCGCCTTCGTCGATGTAGATGCAGACGACGTCGTGGCCGGCGGCCTTGACGCCGTCGCGCACGGTCTTGGCCGACCGCACCGACACCAGGTGCTCCACACTGCGTCCACCGAAAATCACGCCGACCTTCATCGCCCAGCCTCCGCGCTCGTCGTCCGCGCTCGGTGTAGAGCACTTGCATCGCCGTGGCGATTCCATGGCACGCCGCGAATTGCGGGCGAATGGAGTTGGCGCTGACGTCGTCGTCTTGAGAGAGTGCCTGCCGTGCGTCCCCTCCTCGTCCTACTGGGAATTGCTGCGCTCGGTGGACAGCCCGAAGCACCGTTCCACGCCGACTTCCCGGGGCATGACGACGGGCAGGGCACAGAGGGGCACGACGACCGACCGCTCTACGCCCAGCTCTCGGGTTCGGCCGCAGGCTTGTTTCTGCGGCTGGTGAACGAACAGCTGGAAGGCCGCATCGACCCCCGGTCGGTGTCGTTCGAAGCACCCGCCGGCATCGTGCTCGAAGACACCGTGCTGACGGCGCCTGGCAACCGCCCGGTGGCCCGGGTGAAGCGCGTGCGCGCCGACATCTCGCTCAAGGCGCTGCTCGGTGGCGAGATCGCGATCTCGAAGATCGAGGTCGACGAGCCGCAGCTCATCCTCGAGGTCAAAGATGGAAAGTTGAACCTGCTCGAGGCGCTGACGCCGCGAAAGAAGAAAGACCCCGACCCGAACAAGAAGGCCGAGGGCACCTTTCGCATCGACGACATCTACATCAAGAACGGCGGCTTTCGCCTCACCGACAACGAAAACGTCACCCTCGTCTTCGACGACATCAACGGCCGCGCCTCACTCGACGTCGACCTGGGCCGCGAACAAGTCATCGTCGACGTCAGAGACGTGCGGGTGAAGAGCGGTGCGGTGAAGCTGTCGGCCCTCGACATTCCGCTCAAGAACATCGCCGCCGAGCACGTGAAGGTCATCACCGATCGCATTGAGCTCACCGGCGTCAGCGGCACCGCCCTCGGTGGCGCGGCCGCGTTCGGTGACGGCGCTTCTGGTTCTGGAAGGGGCGGCAGCGCCACCTTCAACGCCAACGGACGCATCAACGTCAAAGCCCCGGGCAAGCTCGAGATCAAAGGCAAGATCGACGCCGCCGCGGACGCCTGGCCCGACCGGCTGGTGCAGCTGCCGTTTCACCTGCCGACGTTGAACGGCGATGTCGCCGTCGACGGCGCCTTTGCCGACCCGCAAATCTCAGTGGTGGCCAACCTCGGCAAGGTCGACCTCTACGGCTACCCCGTCGAGAGCGCCGTCGCCAACGTGCTCGTCAACAAGACCCGCGTCGTCGTCAAAGACGGCACGCGCTTCAACTTCGTCAAGGGCGGCGTGCTGCGCGCCAGCGGCGAGGTGAAGCTGCCGGTGCCCGACGCCAAGGTGGCGACGGTGAACCTCGACCTGCGCACCCGCGTCGAGCGCGCACCGCTGACGACGGTGCTCATCCCCGCCAAGCTCGACACGCCGATGAAGGGCACGCTCAACGCCAGCCTGCGCATCAGTGGACCGGCCGGCGGCGACGGCGGCAAAGCCACCGACCTGCTCATCGACGGCGATCTCAGCGGCAAGAGCCTCGAGCTCTACGATCTGCGGCTCGGCGCTGAGGTCGAAGGCGACGTGCGCCTGCGCGTATCGCCCAGCAGGGTCGCGCTCGAGAAGATCACGCTCGGCGATCCGCTCGGCGGACTGTCGGCCCGCGTCAACGGCGACATCGACATCAAAGGCGAAGCGCTGCAGCTCAACGTCAACGTCAACGTCGACGACGCCGGCAACGTCGTCACCGCCCTGCCCGAAGACATCCACACCAAAGACGTCACCTTTGCAGGCGCCGTGCGCGGCCCCTTCAAGAACGTCGTCGTCGACGGCGACGCGGTCGTCAAAAGCGGCAACGCCTACGGCGTGCCCGTCGCCGACCTCAAAGCCCATCTCGTCGTCGTCAACAAAGAGGTGCGCGTCAGCAACGTCACCGGCATCGCTGCCAAGGGCAAGCTGACGCAAAAGGCGCCGCTGGTGCTGACGACCGGCAAGCGCGGCACGTTCTCGTCGGGCACCTTCACCCTCGACAACGCCGACCTCGACGTCGTCACCACCCCCGACGGCCAAGACCTGCCCGTCAGCGGCATCGTCGACGTTGAAGCCGTGCTCAGAGGCCAGGTCTCAGACCCGCGCGTGCTGCTGCGCGTCGCCGGCGCCAACGTCGTGGCCGCCGACGAAGTGCTCGGCGACGTCACCGCCGCGTTCATCGCAACCAAGCGCGAGCTGACCTTTCAATCTGTCGACGTGAAGAGCGGTTTCATCGACGCGAGCAGCAGCAGCTTGCGCCTCGACATCGAGAGCCTGTGGATGAACGGCGTCATCGACGTTGGCACTCTCGACCTCTCTGGCATCGAGAACGCCAAGAGCGCGAAGCTGAAGGGTCAGGCCAAAGGCGTCGTCGTTGTCGCCGGCGACGTCAGAGCCCCCGGCATCCAGGCCGACTTGCGCGTCGTTGGCTTCGCCGCCGCCGACTTCGGCTTCGGCGACGGCCGCGTCATCGTCGGCGTGGCCCCCGATGCGGCCGCCGACAGCGCCAACCAGAACGCCGGCAAGAGCGGGCCGGCCCTCGTCGTCACTGCGTCGGGGGCGCTGGCCTCGCCGCTGGGCGCCTGGGACGTGCGCGCCTCGTACGCCCTGTCACGGCAGTTCTTGAACGCCGACGTCAAGGTGCGCGACCTCGACATGACGGTGCTGCGTCCGTTCTTGCCCAAAGAGGGGCTCGTGCCCCTCGACGGCGTCATCAACGGCGCCGTCGTCGTCAGCGGAGCCATCGACCGCCTCGACGGCAGCATCAAGCTGCGCATCCCCGACCTCATCGCCGAGGTGCCGGCGCCGGCTGTGGCCGAGAAGCACACGCTGCGCCCGTTCGGCTCGGTCTTCGTCGACGCCCACCTCGACGAAGGCGCGCTCGCCGGCCGCGTCTGCGCGTTTCCTGACCCTGCTGCCCACGCCGACGAAGAGAGCCCCTGCGACGGAACGAACCGCTTGTGGGCGGTGGTGGCCGGCCAGCTCGCGCCCATCGCCGGTGCCTACTCCGTCAGAGCCGACGTCAACGTCGACGCCGACCGCGTCGAAGAATTGGTGCCGGCCCTGCTCGCGCGCGACGTCGGTCTCTCGACGTGGTCGCGCATCGCGGTGCGCTTCGACAAGCCGGCGCCCACGAAAGAGCAGAAGGCGAAGAACCAGTCGTCGACCTCGACCGTCGCCGTCAGCGCGGAGATCAGAGACTTGATCGTGCGACCGCCGGGCGCGCCGGTGGTGCGCATCGCCCAACCCTTCGGCTTGATCTACGCCGACGGCCGCGCCGTCATCGGCGACGTGCCCGCCCGCTTCGTCACCGCCCGCGAAGACGTCGACCTCGTCATCGCTGGCGGCAGCAGCGTCGGCGCCGACGACATCGACGTCAGCGTCGACGGCGAGCTCGCGCTGTCGGTCTTGAAGCTCGTCACCGCCGAGATCGCCAATGCGTCGGGCACGGCGTCGACGCACATCAAGGTCAGCGGCAAGTTCGCCGAGGGCGTGCGCATCGACGGCACGGTGCGTCCGCAGAGCGGCGCGCGCCTGACGGTGCGCTCGCTCGGGCAGCCGCTGGTCTTCGACGACGGCGAGATCACCGTCTCGCCTGACGTCGACGACCCGAAGAAGATCGTCGTCAGCTTCGACTCGCCCTGCTCTTCGAACGGTGAAGGCCGCCGCTCGGGCAACTGTCCGCTGCGCGCGGCCTTTGGCGACGGACGCATCTCGCTGCGCGGCAGCGTCTTGGCGCGAACGACCAGAAACGAAGACGAGCCGTGGATCGAGAAGTTTGATCTGGCAGCCTCGGGCAACGCCGTCGACATCAAAACCAGCGTCGGACGCGCCGAAGCCGGCTTCGACCTCAGCCTCAGGGGCGCCGCGCCCGCCCCCGTGCTCGGCGGCCGCATCGAAGTCAGCGATGGCTTCTTCAAGAAAGACTTTCAGATTCGCAATTTCGTGCTGTCGCAGGCGCCGTCGCGGCCGTCGACGCCGCTGTGGCAGACGCTGGCGCCCTATGGCCTCGGTGGACTGACGTTCGGCGTCGACGCCAGCATGCAGAACGTGCGGGTCAAGGCGCGCATCAACGCGTTCTCGGTCGACACGTCGCTGCGCGGCGAGCTGCGCCTGTCGCGCTCGCTGAAGTTGCCCGCCATCGACGGCGCCATCGAGGTCGAAGAAGGCACCGTCGACTTTCCCCGCGCGCGCTTCGACATCCAAGAGATGCAGGTGCAGTTTCCCACCTCGCCCGAGGGACGCATCAACCCGCTGGTGCACGTCGCTGCCCGCGCCGAAATCCCCCCCGGCGCCGCGGGCAACGAAGTCGAAGTGCCCATCGACCTCTCGCTCGACGGCACCTTCGACCTGATGCAGCTCGACCTGACGGCCGTCGACGCCAACCACCAGTGGAGCCGCACCGAGCTCTTCGCCTACGTGCTGTTTGGCACGGTGCCGTCGTCAGACGGCGGCTTCGTCAACACCGGCGTCGACGTCGCCAGCCGCGCCGCCTTGCGCGAGCTCGCCGCACCGGTGAGCGACGAGCTTGAGCAGCTGGCGCAGTCGCAGCTCGGCCTCGACGTCAACATCGACGTCGTCAGCGGCTGGCAATTGCAGCTCGGTCGCCGGTTGGTGGTCGAAGGGCAGGGGTTCTTGTCGCAGGGCATCTCGGGCACCGACTCGGCGACGACGACCACGACGACGTCGACCAACGGCACCGACGCGCTGCGCGTGCGCCTCTTGTTCTATGACCACTTGCCGATCGGAAAGTCTGTGTCGGCCGAAGGTCGCTTTGGCGCCATCTCTGACCTGCGCCTATCATTTCGTGTGTTCGAGGAATGATGAAATGGCCACTTCGTTGATCGTAGAAATGAGCGAAACGACGTGATTGTCGTCGTCATCGCCTTGCTGGGCCTGGCCGCACAGGTGCCCGACCCGCCGAAGGTCGAAGAGAACGTGTTGCCGGTGACGCCAGCCGCGCTGCCGCCAGACGTGCAGACGACGACGCTGCCAACGACCGAGACGCCGGCGGCAGAGCTGCGGGCAAAGGCGGTCATCACCGAGCTGCGGTTGTCCTTGTCGAACCCGCACGAAGGCGAGCTCGAGCGGCTCGAGGGCTATCTGCGTGATGTGTTGTTGCGTCCCGCCGATGTGCACACCGCCGCCGACGTCGTCGCCCGCCTCGATCGGTTGCAGCGCTACAAAAAGGCCCTGTGCCGCACCGAGAAGATCGACGAGGGGCGCTCGGTCATGGCCTGCTCGCTGCGTCGAACGCGGGTGGTGCGGCAGGTGCTGGTCGAGACCAAAGACGTCGTCGACGTCGACGGCGTCAACACCGGGCTGCCGCTGGCCATCCTCGAGAACGACCTGAAGAAGCGCGTGCTCTTGCGTCCCGGTGAGCCCCTCGACGACGAGAGCACCGGACGCTCGCGCATCGCGCGGCAGCGCAACCGCATCGAAGATTTTCTCGAGCGCGAGGGCTACTACGGCGCGCAGGTGCGCATCGAGACCAAGAAGGTCGGCGCCAACGAAGAAGACAACGAGGTCGACGTCGTCATCCGCGTGCTGGGCGGCTCGTTCGTCAAAGTGCGCCGCGTCAACCTCGTCGACTTCGGCCCGCTCTCGCAGCAACGGCTGCAAGACAGCTTCGGCGCCATGTGCTTCTCGGGCGAGGGCCTGCTCGACGGCGTCTTCGTCGGCAACCTCACGAGCTGCTTCAACCGCCGCCGGCTGCAGGCGACCACCGACCGCTTCACGCAAGAGCTGAGAGAGCGCGGCTACCCCGAAGGACGCCTGCGCGTGACGCCCGTCTTCGTCGACGCCCGCGCCAGAAACGACGCCGACCCCGACTGCGTGCTCGACCGCGCGCAGGTGGCGTCGTTGACGAAACAGAAGCTGCCGCTGCCGCCCTTGTGCGTCGACCTCGACGTCGAGGTCATCGCCGGCGACCACGTCGTCACCCGCTTTCATCTTGAAGAAGCGAACCAGCCCCTGGTCGACGATCCGCCGCTGCTCGAAGGCACCCTGCGCTTCATGCGCGAGACCTTCAGCGAGCCGTTGTCGCGGCTGTGGCAGTCGACCTTCGACAACCCCGTCGACACCGCCAACGACACCGTCGTCATCACCGACGACCTGCAGCACCGCATGACCTTCGACGAGGCCGGCTCAGTCGACGAAGCCGAAGCGAAGATCTCGCAAGAGCGCGTCGAGGCCTACCTCGCCGAACGCGGCTACCCCGCACCGCAGATCTCGTTGGTGTTTCAGCAGTACGAGAACGGCGACGTCGCCGTCGACTACACCATCAGACCCGGCGACCCCGTACCTGTCGTCGACGTCACCCTGATCGGCAACAAGCAGGTGCCGACCAAAGAGGTCTTCGACAACGTCAACCTCGCCACGCAGAAGCGCTCGCTGCAGAGCACTGGGTTTCTCGGCAAGACGGCCCTCGACGACGACGTGCTGCGCCTGCGCGCGTTCTTCGCGACC
>JANNAY010000693.1:0-5116 GCA_031384945.1 Deltaproteobacteria bacterium | reverse complement strand
TTCACCGTCGTGCGCTCGGCCGGGCCGCAGCGGACAGAGAGGATTTGTTGCACGCTGGATGCTTCGACCGGGTGAGACAACACCCAGTCGAGGTGCCCGAGCACCAGCGCGTGCACGGCCGCCTCTGCCGTCGACGCTGCGACGAGACGTGCCTGCAGCGCGGCGAAGCGATCTTCGAGCAGCTGCAGCACCAACGCATGTTCGATCGCGCGCAGGTCGGTGAAAAAACCATCCTGCCAAACGTCGTCACCCGCGCCGTCTGCTGCGACTGCGGCGCGCACGTCGTCGAGCTCGGCGTCGATGATGCCTTTGCCGTGCAACACGAGAGCGCAGGCCTGCAGCAGGCGTTGGCGGCGGTGCTCGGCGGCGCGCTGGGTGACGGTCACGCGCGTCATCCGGCGATCGGCGCGCGTACTTCTTCGCCTGCGGCGTCGGCTGCGACGTGGACGCCGACCGCGTCGACGTCGACGGCGCGGGCGCTCGATTGCACAACCGCGTTGTGAATCTTCACGCCGGCCTTCACGTGTACGCCTCTGCCCACGACGGCGAATTCGCCGACCACGGCGCCTTCGTCGATGACAGCGCCTTCTTCGACGACCACGGGCCCCTGTAATTTTCCCTTCACCACCGCGCGCGGGTGCACGAACTGCCGCGGGCCGACCTCGTTGAAGCGGGCGAAGGGCCGCAGGTGCGCCAGCGCGACGTCGCCGGCGAGCAGCGCGCGGTTCGCCTCCCACAGGCGCTCGTTGTTGCCGACGTCGAAGAAGAAGCCCGCGTGCGCAAAGGCCGCGAGGTGCGCGCCCTTGTCGAGGTGGCGCGGATAGCCCTCTTTGTTGATGCAGCTCTCGTCGCCCTTCACCGTCGGCGGGCTCGTGTCGTCGTCGACGCGCACGGCGGGCAGCACATCGAGCGCCTTTGGGTGCACGCAGTGCCAGCCGCAAAACATCCGCTCTTTCACGATCGGTCCCTTTGGCGTCACGCGGCCGGCGAACGAGACGATGCGGTCGTCGCCGTCGGTGCCGATGGCGCCCCAGTTGGCGACATCGGCGACAGGCTTCAACACCAACGTCGACAGGGGGACCGCGCTGGTGGCCAACAGGCCTTTGACGTCGAGGTCGATGAGGGCGTCGGCGTTGGCGATCAGCACGCGGTCGCGGCCGCCCGACGAGGCCGGCATGACGTGGCGCAAGCCGAGCAGGCCGCCACCGGTGCCCATGACCGTGGGCTCTTGCGTGAACAAGAGATGAACGGTGCCGCCGTCGACGTCGACGCTGGCGCCCAGCGCCGTCGGGATGGCGGGGTGTAGCCAATGCGAATTGACGGCGACGTCGCGCACGCCGGCGTCGCGCAAGAGCTGCAGCGCGTGCACGATCAGCGGGCGGCCGCAGACCTCGAGCAGCGGCTTTGGCGTCGACAACGTCAGCGGGCGCAGGCGCGTGCCGAGGCCGGCGGCGAGGATCCAGGCGACAGTCATGGCGTTCCTCTACAGGAGCTTCTAGCCCCGTCACAGATGCCGCTCCGCACCCGTCTTTTGACCGCCAGCGACGACAGCGTCGGCGTCGTCGTCGACGTCTTGCGCGCCGGCGGATTGGCCGTGCTGCCCACAGAGACGGTCTACGGCCTCGCCGGCCGCGGCCTCTCCGACGACGCCGTCCGCGCCATCTACGCCGCCAAAGGACGCCCCGCCGACAACCCCGTCATCTTGCACGTCGACGACGCCGCCGCCGCCTGGCCCCTCTTCGCCCTCGACGACGTCGAATTCGCCCGCGCGCGATTGCTGGCGCGCCACTTCTGGCCCGGTCCGCTGACGCTGGTCGGACGCGCCAGCGAGGTCGTCCCCGCCGTGCCGCGCGCCGGATTGCCCAAGGTCGCGGTGCGCGTGCCGGCGCACCCGTTCGCCCGCGCCGTCGCCCGCGCCCTCGGTGAGCCGTTCGCTGCGCCGTCGGCGAACACGTCGGGGCGGCCGTCGCCGACCAACGCGCAAGACGCGCTGCGCACCCTCGACGGCAAGGTCGACGTCGTCGTCGACGGCGGCGACTGCGCCCGCGGCATCGAGTCCAGCGTCGTCGACGTCTCCGGCGCGCGTCCGCGGCTGTTGCGCCCCGGCGCGCTGTCGGTGCTCGAGCTGCGGCGCGTGCTCGTCGACCTCGACGTCAAAGACCCCGGCAGCGCCGCCCACACAGACGACGCCTCACCGGGACTGCGCCACCGCCACTACGCCCCCGACCTGCCGGCGCAGCTCGTCGACCGCCTCGACGGCGTCTGGTCCGACGACGCCTGCGCCGTCATCTGCAGCGCCCGCGACATCGCCCTCTTCGAAGCTGGACGTGACGAAAGAGGCGCCGCCCCCGCCCCCGCCCCCGTCAGACGCGCTCCCGTCTTCCGCCTCGCCGACGACGCCTCTGGCTACGCCCAGGGCCTCTACGCCGCCCTCTACGCCGTCGAGCGCGCCCACGCCCGCGGCGAGGTCGCCCGCCTCGCCATCGTCGACGTCCGCCACGACGACGCCTGGGCCGCCGTTCGCGACCGTTTGTTGCGCGCCACGTCCTGAACGGGCCAAAAGCGCACTCCCCGGGAGTCCCCATGCGCTGCGCGCCGAACCTCACCGCCGTCGTGGCCGTCGTCTTCTTCGCCTTCATCAGCGTCGCCAGCGGCTGCACCTCGTCGTTCCCGCCGGGCAGCTTCGACTGGGGCCACGGCGCCCGCCCGATGGAGCAGCACGCCACCCGCGTCATCGTCGGCGGCGGCGGCGGCGTCGGCGTCGGCGTCACCGGCAGCGAAGGCGGCGGCGGCGGACTGCCGCCCAGCGCAAAGTACGACACCATCTCTGGCGGCGGCGGCGGACTCGCCATCGAACACCAGCTCTTGCCGACGTTGCTGCTGCGCGCCGAGGGCGGCGGCGGATGCCAGAGCCCCACCAGCTTCACCGGCGAAGCGATCATCTGCCCGGTCGCCGTCTACGGCGGCGCCCAGCTCAACCCCGGCGAGCAGAAGAACTTCGCGCTGCGCTTGCGCGTCGGCGGCGGCGGCGACTTCTTCGACGACCTCAACGGCGCCGGCGTCTTTCCCGCGCCCTACATCGCCACCCAGGGCGCCCTCGCCTTCTCCGCCGAGGCCGCCGACTTCGAGCCCTTCCTCGACGTCCACGGCGGCGTGAAGATCGGCGCGCTGCTGGCGCCCGTCACCAGCGTCGGCGTCAGCGCCGGCACCACCTACGCGCTCAGCGAGGGCCTCTCGCTCTACGCGCTGGCCCGCAGCGATCTGCTCTTCGTCTTCGTCTTGCCGTCGCTGACCGCCAACGTGCAGGGCGGCGTCAGCTTCACGTTCTGACGTTCTGACGTTCTGACGTCGCTCAGCCCATCGACTTGATGGCGTCGAGCAAGAGCCCCTGCTCAGCGGGGTTCTCTTCGATCACGTGGCTGGTGCTGTTGATGGTCTGCAGCACAGCCTTCGGACCGAGCAAACCCACCCACTCTTTCGTCGTCGCGTAGTCAGCGAGGGTGTCTTTGTCGGCGTGGATCACGTGAAAGCGCCCACCCGGTTGCTTGCCGCTCTCGAGCAGCGACTTCATGCGCGCGAGGTCGTCGGTCGAGGCATGAAACGCCTGACCGCGGGCCGACAGCTGCTCGGTCGTCGCGTGCGCCGCCAGCTTGCGCAGCGTCGCTTGATCACCCGACAAAATCGGCAGGCCCATCGCCGGCAGCGGGATGTCTTTCAGCCCGGCGATCTTGCCGACGACGGCGAGGGCGCCGTTCACGAAGGTCTTTGACCGCGCGTAAAACGGGTCTTGCAGAATGACGTCGAGGTTCTTCGGCATCGCCGGACCGTCGAGCTTCACAAGTCCCTGGTCGTTCATCAGCGCCGCGCCGGTGGCGCCAGCGCCGCCGCCCATCGACGTGCCCACCAACGTGATCTTCTCGTTGGGAAACTGCGCGTGCACCCAGGCAGCGACGGCAGCGACGTCTCTGGCGATGCCGAAGCCGCGGTCGATGCCGCCGGCCTTGCCCTCTGACAGGCCCGCCCACTGGTGGTCCATGACGACGACGGCGTGGCCCTGCTTCGTCAGCAGGTCTGCCTGCTCCTGGTAGTTGCGGCCCGTCTCCAAAAAGCCGGGAGAAATCACGAAGGTCTGACCCGACGCCGGCGTGCCCTTCGGCGGGTTCGGCGCGAAGCGCTGCACAAAGACGTCGCGGGCGGCGATGGCGTGGCCGTCGACGTCGCCTTTGGCGCTGACGACGGCCTCGGTCACGTCGCCGGGCTTGCGATCGAAGCGCACCAGCGAGATGGCCTTGTCGAGCTGAAACGCGTTCCACTGCTGCACGTCGACGTGGGCGGGCCGCGACAGCGTCGTCACCGGACCGCCGAGCGTCTTCTCGGTCGCCTCGAGAAAGCCGCGCAGCTTCTCGTTCTCGTCGGCCTTCGACCACCCAGCAGCGAGGTTCTGCTTGAGCCCAAACAGCAGCGGGTTCTTGTCAAACCAGCTCTGGCCGGCGGGCACGTTGGCAGCGTTGCCTTCGTTGCCGACGATGCCGTCTTTGTTGCCGGTCGCGTCGGCGATCTTCTCGAGGAAGGTCGTCACCTGCGCGCGCCCACCAAAACCAGCGTCGAACGAGGTGCGCGGCGGCGGAACGGAGATCGTCGTCATGGCCGCGAGCGTGCCACAGCCGGGTGAAATGTCTGTGACAACGGCCGCGCCTTCTCCTCTCCCTTCTCCTCCCCTCCTACCCGTAGCGGCCCTGATGCTGCGTCAACGCAACAATGATGGAGCCGCGCCCACGGGGAGGAGGGGCTGGGGGAGGCTGGGGTGCCTCGCCCCGCGCGGCCTGATCGGGGCTCGATCTTTCGCGCACGATGCTGCCCCTGTTTCACCGTCTTCGTCTCGTTCTCCGTCTCCGTCTCCTGATTCTCCATCGTCGAGGTGGATCGACCCAAAACGGGAGCCAGCAGCATGGAAACAGAGGCAGCATCGCGCGCGGAAGATCGAGCCCCGATTCGGCCGCGCGGGGCGAGGCACCCCAGCCTCCCCCCAGCCCCTCCTCCCCGTGGGCTCACGATTCATCACATCGTCGAGCAGGGGCATCGTCGTCGACGAAAGGCCCCCCTGGCCCCCCGAAAC
>JANNAY010000682.1:0-5914 GCA_031384945.1 Deltaproteobacteria bacterium | reverse complement strand
GACGTCGTCGAAGAACCAGCCGCATGAGGTGAACATCAAGAGCGTGCAGCGCTGCATCTCGAGCAGCTGAAAGAAGCGCACGCGCTCGTCTTTCGTCAGCGCGCGCGGTGCGTGGGCGGCGACGAAGTCATCGGCGCGGGTGGCGTCGAGGACGACGTCGACGTAGGCGTCGCGCGCCTTCCATGGATCGCTGGCGAGGGCGCTCATCTTGCGCTCGTAGAACGACGCCAGCTCGTCGCGCAGCTCGTTGAGCGCCCCGCGCAACGGCGTGCGCCACTTCTGGTTCCACGATGGGTCGGGGTTCATTCTGCAGCCGCAGTCGCGCTCCCAACGCCCCACGCCGTGGGCGCACGACCACGCGCTGACCGGATGAATCTCGACGTCGCCGCGGCAGCCCACGCGGTCGAGGAAGGTGGCGTAGTTGACGACCTCGACGTCGGCGTCGCGCTCGAGCTTGTCGAAGGCGGCGGCCAGCGCCATGTCGCCGAAGCGAAAGTGGTGGCCGTAGCTCTCGCCGTCGGTGGCGGTGTGGATGAGCCACGGCTCGTCGGCGGTCAGCGCCTTTCGCTCTTTCCACGCGTGGTTGATCGCGTTCACCAGGTGCTGTGCGTCAGAGAGCACGCGGTCGAAGGCGATGCCCTTGGCGATGTTGCCGTCGTAGAAGAAAAGGGCGACGACTTTGCCGGATTTGGTGGTGTATCGGTAGGCGCGTCCAGTGGGGATGCTGCCAGCGCTCGATCCAGCGCCGCAGTCGACCCAGTCTTTGCCGTCGACCTTGAAGCGCCGCGCTTGAAACGGCGACAAGACGGTGAATTCGACGCCTTCGTCGGCGAGCACGTCGAGGGTGGCGGCGTCGACGGCGGTCTCGGCGAGCCAGATGCCGCGGGCGTTTCGGCCGAAGCGGTGGCGAAAGTCGGCGAGGCCCCAGCGCACTTGAGTGCGTTTATCGCGCTCGTTGCACAGCGGCATGATCGTATGGTTGTACACCTGAGCGATCGCGTTGCCGTTCTTCAGCCGCTCGACGCTTTTTTTGTCGGCATCGACGATGGCGTCGAGCGTGTCTTTGGCGTGACGCTCCATCCACGACAGCAGCGTCGGTCCGAAGTTGAAGCTCATGCGCGCGTAGTTGTCGCTGAGGCGCAGCACGCGTCCGTCGGCGCCCTGAATGCGCGCCCACGCGTTCGGCGCGTAACACTCTTCGGTGATCCGCGCGTTCCAGTCGTGGTGCGGCGCCGCCGACGGCTCGCGCTCGATCTCTTCGAGCCACGGGTTCTCACGGGGCGGCTGGTAGAAATGGCCGTGAATGCACACCATCTTCTTCATGCGGCGCACCTTCGCACTCTTGTCCCTGTTGTTGCTCGCTTCGCCGGTCTGGGCCGACGACCTGTCTGACATGCTGAAGAAGGGACCGATGGCCCGCGTCGACGTCGACAGAGCCGGCAAATTCGACGCCGTCGTCAGCGTCGTCGACGTCGACGCCCCCGCGTCTCGCTTGTGGTCGATCCTTTTGGATTACAAAAATTACCGCTTCTTCATGCCCCGCGTGCAGGACGTCGGCGTCGAGGTCGACGACAAAGGCACGACGCTGGTCGATTGGAACATCGACACGCCCCTGGTCCGCACGAAATACAAGAATGCGATGACCGTCGACGCGACCAACATGGTGTTGAAGGCGAGCACCGTCGTCGGCGACATGGCCAGCTCGCGCTACGAGTGGAGGGTGATTCCGCTCGGCGACAACAGGTGCCGCATGATCCACTCGGCCTGGCCGCGCAACATGGCGAGCATCGTCGACACCCTCGACGACAAGCAGCAGACGTTGACCATCGGCGTCGCCGTCTCGTCGGTGATGGCGACGGTGCGCGCGTTGAAGCTGCGGGCCGAGCTGCTCGAGGTGCAGGCGAAGAAGCCGGCGCCGACGTCGATGTCGGCGCCCTGAGATCAACCGTCGTGCAGCTTCCACAGGTAGAGGGCGACGCTGACGAGTGAGTTGTCGAGCAGCGAGTCGCCCTGATCGAGCCCCGCACCGTCGACATGGGCGCAGCGGCGGGCGCCCTCTTTCAGTGCGGCTTCGACGTCGACGCGCTTCATCGTCGTCACTTCGACCTCTTCGGTGGCGTCGAGGCTCAGCTCGTGCGTCTTGAGGGCGCGCGGCACGAAGATCGAGAAGCAGCGGTTTTGCATAAAGGCGCTGTTGGGACGCGTGGCGCCGAGCAGGACGACGGCGGATCGATCGGCGGGGGTGTGGCCGGTCTCTTCGACGAGCTCGCGCAGGCCAGCCTCGACGGGGTCTTCGCCGGCTTCGATGGCGCCGGCCGGAATCTCTAACGAGAACGCGCGCACACCGAAGCGCCACTGCCGCACCAAGACGAGCTCGTCTTTGTCGTTGAAGGCGACGACGTTGACCCAGTCAGGCACGAGCAACCGATCGACACGCATCTCTTTGCCGGTGACGCCCGACTTCACCCGGTCTTGCCGCACACCAAAGATGCGGCGCTGATCGACCTTGCCTTCTTCGACCTCAACAAAGGGCTTCAACGTCGTCATCGATGGTCCTCGCAGTCGGGCATCACGTAGTCAGCGGCGCGCCGGCCGTCGTGCACAGGGTGCGCGCCGCAGGTCGGGCAATCGGGGTCTTTGTCGAAGCGCACGGTGCGCGTGGTGCCCTCGCGCAGGTCGACAGCGACGAAGCAGCCGACGGGCAGGGGCAGCTTCAACAAGCACTTCAATACATTGGCGGCCTGCAGGGATCCGATGACGCCGGTGGTCGGCGCGACGATGCCGGCTGTGCGACAGGTCGGCACGGCGTCGCGCGACGGCAAGACCGGAAACAAGCAGCGCAAGCAGGGGCCGTCGTGGCCGTCGACGACGACGACCTGGCCGCACCAGGCGGTGGCGGCGCCGTGGACGAGAACGACGTCTTCGGCGACACAGGCGTCGTTGAGCAAAAACTTCGTCGGCAGGCCGTCGCTGCAGTCGACGACGACGTCTGCGCCTTTGACGACGGCGCGGGCGTTGCCTGCGTGGACGCGGTCTCTGACGACGTCGACGACGACGCTGGCGTCGAAGGCGGCGACGTAGGCGGCGGCGACAGAGGCCTTGCGCTTGCCGATGTCTTGGGGCGTGAACAGGGTCTGGCGGTTGAGGTTCGACGGCTCGACCACGTCGTCGTCGATGAGGGTGAGGTGTCCGACGCCGGCGGCTGCCAGCTGAGAGATGACGGGGGCGCCGAGGCCGCCGCAGCCGACGACGACGACGCGGGCGTCGCGCAGCCGTTGCTGGCCGCTGACGCCGACGTCTTTCAGAACGAGCTGGCGGGAATGGCGGTCCACCGGCCGCTCGTGGCACGCGATCGACGACGACAAAAGCGGGGCGACAAGTCGCGGCGGCGAGCGACCTTGTGGTATTGGGGTTCACTTTCCTGAAGGGCCGCCCGACGGGCAAGGTAGAGTGCTGCCAAAGCAGCAGTTGTCGGAGGCACGTCGTGGCTGAAGTCGTCGTCGATCTGGGCGGCAAAGAGATCCTGCGGATCCCGTTGAAGGGTCCGACGATGACGATCGGTCGCGATCCGCAGTGCGATCTCCACCTCGACAACCGCGCGCTCTCTCGACGTCACGCGCAGATCGAGAAGCGGGGCGCGGCCATCTGGGTGCGCGATCTGCAGAGCCAGAACGGCACCTTCGTCAACGGCGCGCGCATCAACGATCCGCAGGCCTTGAACGGCGGCGACCGCATCGAAGTCGGCCGCTACGAGGTGCGCATCGACGGCGTCGAAGAGGCCCGGCAAGACACGCCCGTGCTCACGCTCACCGGTCCTGAGGGGCGCCACCGCTTCGCCATGGTCGGCGACGAGATCATCCTCGGCCGCGCGCCGTCGTGCGACATCGCCATCGGCCACAAGTCGATCTCTCGCCGACACATGCGCATCGCCACCGAAGGCGACCACTTCATCGCCGAAGACCTCGGCAGCCAAAATGGCTCGCGCATCAACAACAAGCGCATCAATGGTCCGACGCCGTTTCGCATCGGCGACAAGATTCAGATGAGCGAGTTCACGATCGAGGTCGGTTTTCTCGAGGCCCCCGAGACCAACGCGGGTTCGCCGCAGCAGAAGGTCTCGAAGACCATGATGATCGACCGCTCTGAGCTGGCGAAGGCCGCTTATGTCGGCGGCGACTTCGAGAAGATGGGCAGCAACGCTGGCAACATCTCGATGGGCGCGCAGCAGGGCGGCGGCAAGAACCAGACGGGCGAATTCCAGGCGCTGGCGCGCCCCGGCGAAGACGACAGCGGCGTCGAAGACAACACACGCGGCGTTCCGCCGGCCGAGTCCGACGACGCCCCCCCTGAGCGGGCGCCTCCTCCGCCGCCGCCGCCGCCGGTGAAGCCGCAGGCGTCTCCGCAGAAGCCGCCGCCGCCGCAGAAAAAGCCGCCGCAGCCGCAGGGTCCGATCTTGACGGTCACCCACCCCGACGTCGCTGAACGCGCCGTCGTCATCGAAGGCGACGTCACCGTCCTCGGCGAAGATGGCAGCGAGGGCGACAGCACCGACGGCCGCAACTACGCCAACCAGGGCTACATCGTCTTCGCCCGCGGTCCGCGCGGCGTGTCGGCGACGGTGGCCGGCGATCGTCGCCTGCTCACGGTCAACGGCAAGCCGATGTTGTACGCCCAGCTCGACGAGGGCGACCAGGTCGAGCTCGGCCTGCTCACCGTTGTTTTTCACCAACAGAGTTGAGCTTTGACCACAACGTCTGCGGCCGTCGTTCGCATCGGGGCCCGCGAGGCGCAGCGCTTGAAAGAGCGCTTCGTCACGCGCGCCACCGCCGTCTTCTACGCCCGCGGTGCCTTCTTGCTGCTGGGGCTTGGCATCTTGCTGGCGCCGTCGTGGCGCAAGGCGTTCGTCATCGAAGGCGCGCTGCCGTGGATCGTGCTCGTCGCCGGGGCCGGCTGGATGTTCGCGTGTCAGGCGTATGCCGCGCACCCGGTGCAAGGGCGGCGGGTGATGTTTCTGTCGCTGTCGTTCGACCTCACCGTGTTGCTCGTGCTGGTGGCGCGCAGCGGGGGATTGGAAAGTCCGGCGATACCGGCGCAGCTTTTGTTTACGATTTTCTTCGCGCTGTTGTTCCCCAATCCCATTGCCATCTTGCCGCCCCTCTTGGTGTTGCCGGCGGCCATCGTCGTCGGACAGCTCGACCTGTTCGCCGGCGCATCACGGCCGCCGCTGGGCTCGCAGATCTTGCATTTGGCGTGGATGGCTGCGCTCAACGGCATCGCAGTTTATGTGATGGTCTATTTGACCAGCCGTGAAGAGAAGCAGAACCGCGAGATTCTCGAGCTCGAGCAGAGCCTCGGCAAGATGGCGCTGGTCGAAGAGCGCAACCGCCTGGCCCGAGACATTCACGACGGCCTCGGCGCGAGCCTGTCGGGCGTGATCATTCAGGCTGAGTATTTAATGACGTTGGCCAAGAAAGACGAAGATCTTCGCAGTGAAGTGAAAGAGCTCAAGACTGGCGCAGAAGAAGCCATCGACGAAGTCCGCCGTGCCGTCTCGATGTGGCGTGATGACTTCTTGTTGGTGCCGCAGGTCGAGAACATGTGCACGACCTATCTCACGCGGCACAAGCTGCCGATCGACCTCAGCGTCGAGGGCAAGACCTTCGAGTGCAGCGAAGAGCAAGAGCTGACCGTCTTTCGCATCTTGCAAGAATGCTTGACGAATATTGCCAAGCACGCTCAGCCGACCAAAGTGATTGTGAGGGTCGCATTCACACCAGAGAGAATCTCGCTTGATATCATTGATGATGGCAAGGGATTCGACATCACGAAGACGCCGAAAAATCACTACGGCCTCATCAATATGAAAGAGCGCGCGCGCAAGGCCAACGGCGAGGTCTCCATCGAATCGGCGTTG
>JANNAY010000657.1:0-3025 GCA_031384945.1 Deltaproteobacteria bacterium | reverse complement strand
CGTCGAGAGCAACAATACCGTGGTCGTCCAGCAAGTCGGTGACGGACGAGAGGTGGGGCTATGGCGGGACGCGTCAGCCCGCAGAACACTCCTCGGCCAGCCGGAATTCAGCGGAGACGGAAACCACCTCGCCGTGCTCTTTCGAGACCGTTTTGATGTCTGGTGCGTCACGAACGGCCAGCTATGCTTTTCCAATCCGGGCGCGACCAACGTCCATGCCTTCTCTGGCGATGGCCGGAGCTTCGCGCTCTGCCGCTCGATCTGTTTTTTTTCCCACGCTGCCTCCGCCCTCAAGTTTACGCGGCGCCCGAGCCGGGCCGAAGTCACATCGGTCCGCGGACCATCGGCGCTGCGGCAAGGCGAGCACTCTGCTGAGGTGCTCGTGAGCCCGCGGGAACCTTGGTGATCACGCCTCATGAAGACCGAAGAGATAGGAACAATGAAGTGCGAAAATGCTCGCATGGCGACTCTTATTTCTGCTTGCGAACGGGGGTCTGGGCGTCTTCGTGTCGCAAAGTACATCCGCCTCCGCATCCTACTGCGCCGCCTCATTCTCGTGCTTCTTGTCCGGTGCACCACCGTGCTCTCCTTCGCCCATGGCCGCCTACGAAACCCTCACGCTCGCAAAAGACCCCCAACACCCGCGCATCGCCCGCCTGCTGCTGAACCGCCCCGATCGGCTGAACGCCATCGACGATCGGATGCCGCGGGAGATCGCCGACGCTGTCGGCGCCGCCAATGACGACGACGGCGTACACGTCATCGTCGTCGAAGGCGCCGGCAAAGGCTTCAGCGGCGGCTACGACCTCAACGTCTTCGGCGCCGGCGACGACGACCACCCCTGCCAGCAAGAGGGAGACCCGTGGGATCCGATGGTGGACTACGCGTTCATGCGGAAGAACACCGACGCGTTCATGTCGCTGTGGCGCAGCGCGAAGCCCACCATCGCCAAAGTGCACGGCCACGCTGTCGCCGGCGGCAGCGACATCGCCCTCTGCTGCGACCTGCTCGTGATGGCCGACGATGCCCGCATCGGGTACATGCCGACCCGCGTGTGGGGCTGTCCGACGACGGCGATGTGGACGTTTCGGCTCGGTCCCACGCGCGCCAAACAGATGATGTTCACCGGCGACACGATCGACGGCGTCACCGCCGCCGCGTGGGGACTCGCCAACGTGTCTGTGCCCGCGGCCGAGCTCGAGGCGGCGACGATGAAGCTGGCGACGCGCATCGCCGGCGTGCCGAAGAGCCACCTCGCGATGCACAAGATGGTCGTGAACCAGGTGCTGCTCACCATGGGGCTCGAGCAGACGCAGTCGCTGGCGACGTTGTTCGACGGCATCACCCGCCACAACCCCGAGGGCATGTGGTTTCGCCGCTATGCGCAGGCAGAGGGGTTCAAGGCCGCCGTGCAGTGGCGCGACAGCGGCAAAGACATCCCCGAAGGCGACGAAGCCCGCGCCGCCGCCGCAGAGCTGAAGAAGAAGCCGAAGAAGCAGAAGCCGACGACGTAGACCGCCTTGCCGCTGCGTTCGTTGAACAGGGATGCATTTGCGAATCCTTCTTGTGCTGGGTGTGGTGAGCTGCGCTTCGCCAGCACCGCCAGCACCGCCGTCACGCGCTGTCGAGCAGCGCGCGAGGCCGGTGTCGTCGTCGGCGCCCGCGATGACGGTGACGACGGCGTGCACCCACCACGCAGAGTGCAGCCTGGCGCCCGCTGCGCTGTTTGCGCCCGGCTGTGCGTCACGTGGCGGGTCGGTCGCCACCCGCGCCGACACGTTGCAAGAGGCATGGGCAGCGCACGAAAAGCGGTGCGGGCCGCCCCCTCACCCGTGCTCTTGCGGGTCCGGGCCGCCGACGTGCTGCCCGCCCGTCGCGATGAGGGTGCCGGATGCGCCGACGGAGCATGCCGCGTGCGAGCTGAACCAATGCGTCGTTCGACCTGGCGGGCAACTGTCGCGCGAAGAGCTGCGGGCCGAGGCCGGCGTCGCCGACGGCGAATGCCTCGACGCCAGCGACTGCCCGGCGCGGTCGCTGACGGCCTTTCCCGACGGTGCCACCAACGCGCGCGGCGTCGAGCTGTGTCCGGTGTGCCCGCGGCCCGGTGATCCTATTGCCGATGAGGCCGGCGGATCGCGCGCCTGAGCGAGGTCTGTCCGCTGCGCAAGTGCCTGCCGGACCCCGTCGCCTCGTGCGACGAGCGTCGCTGCCACGACGCCCACGCGCGCCCGCCGCGCAAGGCTGTCCCGGTGGTGCAGCTGCCGGAAGAGCCTGAGGCACCGCCCGAGCTGCCTGCGCTCGACAATGACCCGCTCGCGCGCTGCGCGACCGACAGCGAGTGCCACGTCGTCGACGTCTGCGGCTCTCACGTCGTGATGTCGCGCCTGCAGCAGCTGCGTCGCGCCGCCGAACACGGACGCCCTTGCGCCTTCTACGCCGACAACCGCGAACCCATTCCAGCGCCTGCATGCGTCGAACGCGTCTGCGCCACGATCGAAGAGCGCACGCTTCGCGCTGAGATCCGCGCCGCGCAGCGCGCCCTCGGCCCCGCCCACGCGGCCTGGCAGCGGGTCGTGTCGAAGGTGCTCGCCACGCGCGCGGCCCAAAACGAGATCGAAACCGCCGTCGAGAACGACGCCGACCCTTGATTCAGCCGGTGATGCGGACGGAGGCCGACAGCGCGTGCTCGACGCAATCGTCGGAGGTGCCGTCTTCGAAGGCCAGCATCGCGAAGTCGGCGTCTGCATCGAGGGCGATGATCGGGTGGTGCCACACGCCGGGACGGTACGAGATGCCCTGCCCCGGCCCGCAGATGAACGCGATCATGCGGGCGACGTCGGGGGCGCCGCTGGCGGTGTCGTCGACGCAGGGCGCGACGACGACGAGGAAGCGGGCGCAGACCATGGGCAGGAACGCCTGCGTCGAGCACGGGTGCTTCTCGAGCAGCTTCACCTCGAACGGCAGCGTCTTCATCGTCGAGCGAAACACCGCGAGGTTGCCCGTCGCCGCCGGGCGCGACGACGTC
>JANNAY010000656.1:0-3938 GCA_031384945.1 Deltaproteobacteria bacterium | reverse complement strand
GCGCCGAGCACGTCGCGCGCGGCCTCGCGCCAGTGTCGCTGCGGCAGGGCGCGCGTGACCGGGGCGACGGCGTCGACGGTGAAGGTGGTGCCCATGACGTCGAGGGTGGCACCTCTTGCGTTGTGTGTTCCACGCGGCGTTCCACCTGGAACGGTGTGACGGCGGTGCGCTTCTCGGGATCGCTGCGGCACCGGGTGTCGAGGTCAGTCCGACAACCTGCTCAGACCACCCACACCGGAGCCAGCCATGACGACCATCACCCGCGAGCAGTTCAAGTCCACGTTCGCTCGCGGCGTCGACGCCTCGGCCTCTGCGTTGAAGAAGCTCGACGTCGACGGCGCCAAGGCCGTGAAAGACGCCGACGTCGATGGCAACGGCGTCGTCGTCGGCGAGCATGAGCTCGATGTCTTGTGGAAGGGCATCGACGACTTCGACCACGACGGCTGGCGCTCGTCTGTCGCCGACGCCAAGCCCCTCGCGTTGATCGGCGCGCTGACGGCGAAGACGACGACGCCAACGACGACGACGGCGTTGAACCTGGCGATGCACCAGATCACCGACGCCGAAAAAGACGGTGTCAGCGCCAATGACCTCGACAGCGCCAAGGCCAAGGTGGCCGCCACCTACGGCGCAGCGGTCGCCGACGACGTGATGCAGCAGGCGCTCGGCTTGAAGCTCTCGTCGCTCGACGCCACCGGCGCCGACTGGGTGCAGCACCACCAAGGCTCGATGAACGGCCAGATCGATCGCTACCAGTCTGCGCTGCGCACGCACCTGAAAGACGCCAGGCTCATCGACGCCAACTTCGACGGCACCCTCGACGCGGGCGACAAGCTCTGGAGCAAGGACGCGGGCGGAAAAGTCAGCGTGACAACGATCGAGCCCGCGCTGCTCGACCGCGTGAAGATCGGCGGCGCCATGATCGGCGCTGCAGAAGAAATGGACCGCGCCGGTCACGACTTCGCATTGATCAAAGACCACACCTTCAACGCGAAATACTGGAAACCGACGGGCGGCGGCACCTTCGCGCTGCAAGCCGGGGTGAAGCCGAGCACGGCCTTTGACGACATCTTCAACAACCCCGGTGCCTACAAGTTCGAATGCGCGACCGCGCTGGTCATCACGCAATACAAAGCGATGCGTGAGCTGTTGGGCCCGCAAGACTTCGACCGCGTCGCCAGCAAGCTGAAGATCGGGCCGTGGCAGTCAGAGTCGACGTTGGATCGCTCCATCACCATCACAGGATCGACGTCGGAGGCGACGGCGGCGAAGAAGGCGTCGTTGAAGGCCGGCGACTACGGCTACTTCCAAAACTGGGACGTCAGCGACGACGGCCGCGAGGCCGGCTGGCAGGGCGAGAACGTCATCTATCTCGGCGACGGCAAGTTCTACGGCCATCCTTTCGGCGTTGCCTCTGAGCAAACCATCGTCGACCACCTGAACACGCAGCGAACGCCGGGCAGCACGCGCAGCGCCTCTTTTCTCGACCTGCGCAGCGAGCTCTCTTCGTCGCTGCTCAACGAAGCGACGAAGAAAGAAGGCAGGGATCGCTCCCTGCCTTCTTCTGATTCGTGACCGTGAGGCGCGCGCTCAGGGAGCGGGGACGCCGTGGCCTTCGTCGAAGCCCGCAAAGGGGGCTTGCAAGAAGGGGAAGGTGTCGTCGAAGTCGCGGTCGTTGCGGTTGACGCCGTCCTTGATGGGGATGGCGCCGCCCGAGAGCAAGACCGTGAGCAGGGTGTCGGTGACGTCGTTCTGCTCTTGGTTCGGCGCGACGTCGCTCTCGGTCTCGGTCGACTTGCGCTGCAAGGCGCGGCCGTTGGGAAAGCCCGAGTCTTGCGACGGGTCGACGCGCAAGACGTCGCCGATCTGGAAGCCGGCGTTCGTCTGCAGGCCGAGCGAGATGATGCTGAGGATGTCGGTGCGGTTCGACTTCAACGACGTCACCGTCGCCGCAGGCACACCCAGCGCGTTGTAGATGCCGACGGCTTCGGCGTCGCGCACGATGACGGGGTTCAAGAAGTAGCCGCCGAAGCGGGCGACGTCGGTGCGGGGCTCAGAGGCGTTCCAACGATCCTTGTCTTGCAGGCCGATGACGGCCTCGTTGACGAGAGGAAGGCCGAGGCGAGAGACCTGCACGAAGGGGCCCGAGCTCTCTGTCGTGCCGTTGTTGCGCAGCACGCGCATCTTTCTGCGCGAGGCCGTCGCGTAGACCCCGAGGGTCTTGTTGACGTCGGTGGTCGCCGGCGCGCCGCCTGCGATGAGATCGGTCAGCGGGATCTCGAGGGCGATGGTGTGGGTGTTGAAGCCAGACACGCCGTCGGTGGGCTCGCGGTCGGTGAGGATGTTGGCCAGGTCGAAGATGCCGCCGAGATCGACGTAGAAGCCGTCGTCGCGGGGGCCGGCGAAGCTGACGCCGCCGTTCGACAGCCCGCGCTTGAACGAGTCGCGAAATGCGACGGGGTCGGCGGTGTAGCCGCCGCCGTAGGCGATGGCGTCGGTGCTGGGTCCGATGTTGGGCGGGGCCACGGGCGCGTTTTCGACCAGCGTCGTCACCGTGCCGTTCGCGGCCACGCGCTTCACCGAGTACGTCTGCACAGCGCCGGCGATCTGCGAGAAGAAGTTCAGGCCGTTGCCGACGACGTTGGCGGTGGGGTCGCCAGCGTTGCCCGGCGTCGGCCGCGTGGTCTCAAACTCGACGCGGTAGACGACGAAGTCGTTGAGCGTCAGCCCCTTCGTCACGTGAATTTCGTAGCGGACGTCGTCGGAGAACGAGTGAAAGTTCGGTCCGCCGGCGGGCTCTTCGAGGGGGATGTAGTTGGCGATCAGGTTGAGCTTGGCGTGCGAGCCTGGCGTGACCCAGGCGTAGAGGTCGGTGTTGTCGGCGGCGGGATCGTTGGCGATGGCCGGCGCTTCACGGTGGCTCGAGGCAAAGGCAGTGGCGGGCGCGAGGGCCAGCGCAGCGCCGAGAATCTTGTGCAGGGTCGTGGGCTTCATATCTGTGACTCCGAGTCTGAAAGAAGTTGGAAAAGGTCCGCAGCGCCACGCGGCGCGGGTCATCACTGGTCGTTGCCCCCAAGGCCGATGGTGATGGCGTAGACCGTGCCTTTGCCGCACCAGGCGAACTCGTCGCCGCTCTGGCTTCTGTGCAGGCCACCGGCTTCGTCGTTGCCTTCGAGGCCGGTGTTGACGGTGTCGACGGCGCCGGTGGCGAGGTCGACGACGTAGACGAGGGCGTTGTTGTCTTCGTCGAGGCCGCTGACGAGCAGCGTGTCTTCGTCATGGTTCAGCGCGGTGCCGGCAGGAAATCCGGTCTTCAAGCCGCTGGCAAAGACGGTGGCGACACCAGCCGTGAACTTGAAGACGACGCCGCGGCCGTCTTCGCCGGCGCTGGTGTCGACGACGTAGACGTCGCCGTTGGCAGCGCGGGCCACTCCGCTCGGATCGCTGAAGGGCGCGCCCTTGGCGATCAAGCTGACGTCGCCGCCGATGAGCGAGAAGACGCCGACCGCGCCGTCGGCGGGGTCTCTGCCGGTGAAGGTGATGACGTCGCCGGTGTCGTCGACGAGGTCGAGGCCCTTGATGGCGAAGCCTTCGGTGGCGGTGATGCGCGTGCGCGCGCCGCCGTTGGCCGGCACGCTGAACAGCGCGCCCAGCTTGTCGGGGTCGACGCCAGCTTCGTCGCCGCCGTCGCCGACAAAGACGGTGGCACCGTCGCTGCTGACGACGACGCCGAGGGGGGCGACCAGCCCGGTGGCGAGCTCGGTGGGCGCGCCGCTGCCGTCGAAGTTGATCTTCCACAGCGCGTGCTGCGCGCCGTCGCTGCCTTGGGCGGTGAAGAAGATCGTCTGGCCGTCGGGGCTCGGCGCCGCGTCGAACGGTGAGCGCAGGTCGATGCCGGCGGGGGTAGCGCTGAACGCGGCGCCTTCGCCTTCGCCTTC
>JANNAY010000603.1:0-2310 GCA_031384945.1 Deltaproteobacteria bacterium | reverse complement strand
CGTCGCGACGTTTCCTGGCGTGCAGACGGCGATGGTGGCGTTCGTCATCCCGGTCGCCTTTGGCCCGATGATCGTGCGGCTCACGCTCACGCCCGACGTCGCGCTGTTGTTCGCGCTGGTGCTCGCGCTGCTCGGCGGCGTCGTCGTCGAAGCCGGCATGTCGTGGGCTGTGGTGGCCGCGCTCTCGTCGATGACGGGCGTGGCGTTCGTGGTGCGCGGTCCGCGGCGCCTCGTCGTCGTGGCCGCTGGCGTCGTCGCCGGCCTCGTCGGCGTCTTCGCCGTGCTGACGCTCGAGCTGTTTCGCGGCGCCCTCACAGGCGTTGACCTCGCCTGGCTCTCACTCGTCACCTTCTGCGGCGGTGCCGGCTCTGGCGTCTTGGCCGCCGTCGTCGTGCCCGTCGTCGAGCGCGCCTTTGGCTACGTCACCGACGCCCGGCTCTATGCACTTGCGGATCTCAATCATCCCTTGTTAAAGGATATGATTGTTCATGCGCCCGGGACCTGGCACCACAGCGTGCGTGCCGCCGTGCTCGCTGAGCAGGCAGCGTTGGCGGTGGGGGCCAATCCTCTTTTGGCGCGCGTGATGGCGCTGTATCACGATATTGGAAAGATCCCGTCGCCGGCGTCATTTCGCGAGAATCAGCACGATGGCAAAAACCCGCACGACAAGATCTCACCCGAAGAATCCGCCGCCGTGCTCAGGGGACACGTCGCAGAGGGCCTCGCCCTCGCCAAAGAACACGGCATCCCCGCCGCCGTCGCCGTCGTCATCGAAGAACACCACGCCGACATGGTGATGGAGTCTTTTCTCGAAAAGGCCCGCGCCCGCGCCAGAGAGTCCGGCGCCGCCGTCGACGACCGCACCTTTCGCTACGTCGGCCGCTTGCCGCAGACCAAAGAGAGCGCCCTCGTCTTGCTCGCCGACCAGATCGAAGCGACCGCGCGCAACCTCGGCGCCGAGGCCACGCCGCCGAAGCTCGCCGACATCGTCGACCACTTCGTCAACCGCGCCCTCACCCACGACACGCTCGCGGCCTGCGACCTCTCGTTGAAAGAGCTGGGCCTCGCGCGCCAGGCGCTGAAAGACGCCGTCATCGACCTCTCGCGTCCGACTGAAAAAAGCGACAGAGAGAAGCGATGAGCATCAGCATCAGCGGCGGTCGCCTGTGGGGTGACGACGAGAAGCGCATCGGCAACGTCGTGCGCAAGATCTTTCGCGCCTGCTTCGTCGACCACAAAGACGTCGACGTCAGCGTCACCTTCGTGCTCGACCTCGAGATGCGCGCGCTCAACCGCCGCTGGCGCGGCAAAGACAAGACCACCGACGTGCTCTCGTTCAGCGCCGTCGAAGGCGAATTCGTCGCCGGCGACGACAAGCTGCTGGGCGACCTCGTCATCGCCGTCGAAACCGCAGAAAGACAAGCCGACGAACACGGCCACGACGTCGATGTCGAAGTCGGCGTCCTCGTCGCGCACGGCCTCGTGCATTTGTGCGGCCTCGATCATGAGCGCACGGCCGATGAGGCTGAGCAGCAGGTGTCGGTCGAGATGAACGTGTTGAGCGAGGCGAAGCTGCCCGTCGACGTCGCCCTCGCCGGCCGCGGCTTCTGAGCGCGCTCACGAACTTGTTTCCTCGAGCCTCGCTTCCCCGTAGCGGCCGAGATGTTGAGCACAGCGACGATGATTGAGGCGCGCCCACGGGGTCAGGGGTGCCTCGTGCGCGCGGCCCGCTTCGGGGAACCACACGCCTCGTCGACGACAAACATCGATTCCCAACCGTGGTTGTGGGTCTTGCTTTCGTAGCGCGACAGCATCGGTTCCGCGAGGCGGCGGCGTGCACGGCGCATCGGTTCCGCGAGGCGGTCCACGAGGGTGAGGCACCCCTGACCCCGTGGGCGCGGCTCGATCATCGTCGCTGTGCAACATCTCGGCCGCTGCGGGGAAGCGAGGCTCGAGGAACACATCGTTGGCGACGAGGAGATGCGCGAGCTTCAGCTTTGCTGATGTTTCGTGTCGCTGGTCCACGTCCACGTCCACGTCGACGGCGACCAGGTTCGCGGCGCTGTCGTCGCATCAAGAATTGGATCGAGAAACGAGGCTGCCGATGCGTGAACGTCGGCGAGCGTCGGCCACGTCAGGCGATTCTCGAGCGCGAGGCGGCTGTACTTCGGCACCCACTCCGGCGGAGGCGATGGAAGCGACGACGGAACGCCGTGGGTCGTGCGGAACGTGAAGGTCTGGCGGATGGCCGCGCGGACGTCGTCGGCGTCGAGGGCGCCGATCGTGGCGAGCAAGGCGATGTCAGGCAGG
>JANNAY010000557.1:0-1710 GCA_031384945.1 Deltaproteobacteria bacterium | reverse complement strand
CACCTCGTCGATGACGCTGCACTACGAGATCATGCGCAAGCGCGACGCCGTCGTCTGCTTCGTCGCCGACATCACGACGGTGTACATGGATCTCGACACGCAGAAGTCGGTGCCGCTGACCGCCGACATCAAGGCGGTGCTCAGCCGCTACCTCGTCGACCCTGCGGCCAAGACCCTCGACGGCAACCGCTGATGCGCGCCCCTTTCGACCGTGTCGCCGCCGGCGATCGCGGCCGCGTGCTGCTGCTCTTGTCGGCATCGGCGATCTTGATGCTGGCGCTGCTCGGCATGCTCGACATGCCGCTGAAGAACGAGACGTCGCCGCAGGGCATCTTGAGCCTGCAGCTCGCCTTCGACCCGACGACGGCGCTGTCGATGCTGAACCATTGGAACGACGACCAACGCCTGCTCTGCGCCTTTGGCCTCGGCCTCGACTACCTCTTCATGTTTCTCTACCCGGCCGCCACCGCCGCCGGCTGCGTCTTCTTCGGCGAGCGCTTGCGCTTTCACGGCGCGACGCTCGGCAAGCTCGCACCCCTGTTCGCCTGGGCCGCCGTTGCCGCCGGCGTCGCCGACATGATCGAAAACGCCCTCACGCTCGGCGTCTTGCGCGGCGTCGCCGACCTCGCCGTCGGGGTCGCCGTCGCCGCTGTTGTGAAGTTCGCGCTCTTGCTCACCGGATTGGTGTATGCCGTCGTCGCGGGAGTACGCGTGCGACTCTATGCCCGCGCGAGGTGAACGCCGAAGAGGGCGTCGTCGTCTTGCCACGTCCGCTCGAGGCGAAATCCCGACCGCTCGAGCAGCGAGCGCACCTTTTCGTCGGTGTACTTGTGGCTTGATTCAGTGTGAATCGTTTCGCCATCGGTGAAGTCGACCACGAAGCCGTCGACGACGACGCGCTGGGCTCCGCGGCTCTCGAGGTGCATCTCGATGCGCGAGCGCTTCGCGTTCCAAATGGCGCGGTGAACGAAGCGGTCGACGTCGAAGTCGGCGCCGACCACGTCGTTCAAGCGGTGCAGGGCTCGGCGGTTGAAGGCGGCGGTGACGCCCTCGTCGTCGTCGTAGGCAGGGATCAACAGCGCCGGGCTCTTTGCGCGATCTGCGCCGAGCAAGAGTGCTCCGCCAGCGGCCACGCTGCGGCGCATCGTCGTCAACAGGGCGACTGCTGCGTCGTCGTCGAAGTTGCCGATCGAGCTGCCGATGAAGAGCAGCAGCCGCCGCGGTCCGAGCGCAGCGACGTCGTCGATGGCCTCTTCGTGTTGCACCGCCAGCGGGCGCACCTCGACGAGGGGCTCTTGCAGCGCCAGTCGATCGCGCGCGTCGCCAAGGGCGGCGGCGCTGACGTCGATGGGGACGAACAGGCAGTGTCCTTGTCGACGCACCACCGCCGACAAAATGATCTGGCTCTTGGTCGCTGTGCCGGCGCCGAACTCGACGACCTTCAACGGCAACGTCGTGCCCGCGGCCGCGGCAGCGACGATGTCGTCGGCATGGGCGACGAAGATCGAGCGCTCGGCGCGGGTCAGGTAGTAGGCCGGCAATTCAGTGATGCGCTCGAACAGACGCGAGCCTTCGTCGTCGTAGAAGAGCCACGGCGGCAGCTTCTTCTCGCCGCGCGGTCGTTGCAGACCGTCGCGCGCCGCACGCGCAACCGCCGCCCGCAGCCGCTCCGCCGGAGACGACGAGGGCGACGAGGCTGGCGCCGACGCG
>JANNAY010000539.1:0-1932 GCA_031384945.1 Deltaproteobacteria bacterium | reverse complement strand
TCGTGAAGCGCCGTGCCCGGCATCGGCGTCAGGATGCTAAAAAACGGGTAGACGATGTGGTTCTCTTCAACAAACTGCAGGATCTCTTCGAAGACCCCGAGTCCGTCGGTGTCGAAGCCGACGATGAAGTTGCCCATCACTTCGATGCCGCGCTCGTGAATGCGCTTCAACGCTTGGTTGAACGGGATCGAAAAGTTCACCTTCTTGTCCATCGACAGCAACGTCGCCTCTGACACCGACTCGAAGCCGATGATCAAGGTCTGGCAGCCGGCGTCGCGCAGCAGGTCGAGCAGCTCTTCGTCGAGGGCGACGTTGATGGTCGTCTCGGCCGAGAAGCCCGGGATCTTGCCCTCTTTGTTGAGGGGGATGAGCGCGCGGAGCAGGTCTTTCGTGTATTGGACCTTCGACAAGAAATTGTCGTCAACAATATACATCGGCTTCGACGCTTTTTTAATCGGTCCCGGCGAGGGAAAAGCGGCAATCTCCTCGACGATTTTTTCGATGGGCTTGAAGCGAAACGTGTTGCCCGAAATCGTCGGCACGCTGCAGAACCGGCACATGAAAGGACAGCCGCGCGTCGTCTGCATCTGGTGAAACATGAACGACTTGTGCGGCACCGAATCCCAGCGCGGGATCGGGATGTTCTCCATCGGCGGGTAGCCGCCGTCTTCCATCACCACCGGCGCTTTGCCCTGCTCGTAGAGCTCGAGAAACTGCGGCCACGTGACGTCGGCCTCGCCTTTGACGACGTGGTCGACGTGCTGCAGCGCTTTGTCGGTGCGCAGCGATCCGTGGATGCCGCCGAGCACGACCTTCTTGCCCTTGGCGCGAAAGCGGTCGGCGATGACATAGGCGTGCGGCGCGCACGACGTCTTTGCCGAGATGGCGACGAGGTCGGCGTCGGTGTCGTAGGGGATGTCGTCGACGTACTCGTCGATGATCACCACCTCGTGCTTCGCCGGCGTCGCTGCCGCCGCCGTGAGGATGCCGAGGTCCACCAGCGACCGCTGGTAGCCGAGGATGTCGATCAAGAAGTCCAGCTCGTAGAGCTCGCGCTCGGTCTGGTCTTCGTTCTTCTCGGTCGCGACGAAGAGAATCTTCATGGGCCAAACCTCATGGGGACTGCCAAGGGAACAAGAGATGCGTGCCCGGCACCGGAGCGGTGAACCAGGCGGGCAACTTCGACGTGTCGACGGGTTTGACGTCGAGAATCACGCTCCACAAAGCAGAGGTGAGCTCGAACTCGTGGTGGGTCAGCATCGCGCCCTTGCCGGCTGCATCGACGCCGAAGTCTTTGGCCATGGCGACGGCTTCTTCGACGTTGCTGACGTAGCGCTTGCCCAGCAACGCGCCGGCGTCGGCGGGCAAGAAGCAGAAGTCGGCGCCGCCCTTCTTCGCCATCGACGCGATCTCGGGATTGGGCAGCGTGTCGCCGCCGAAGAAGACGCGCTTGGCGCCTTCTGCTGTGCCGCCGAAGCGGTAGGCGACCTCGTCGATGTCGTGCAGGGCTTTGACGACCTCGAAGCGCAAACCGCCATCGACGCCTGAGCCGCTGTCGACGTCAACGACATCGCCGGCTTTGACGACGACGACCTTGGCGAAGCCTTGCTCTTTGGCGCGCGCTTCCATCCACGCCGGCACGATGATCGTGGCCTTTTTGTCGATGAGCGCGAGGGCCGTCGGATCGAAGTGGTCTTCGTGCTCGTGCGTGATCAAGACGATGTCGACGTCGGTGGGCAGCGCCGCTGGCGGCACGCGGTGCTGCAACACTTTGTCGGCGGGGTCGCGCAGCCACGGATCGGTGAGCACATGCACGCCGTTCAAGACGATGAGGTGCGTCGAGTTGCCGATGTGCACGACGCCATCGCGCGCGAGGCGTTCGGACTTCGTCGCGTACTTCATCTCGTGCGCACAGCCTTCAGCGCCGACGCC
>JANNAY010000532.1:0-3280 GCA_031384945.1 Deltaproteobacteria bacterium | reverse complement strand
CGGTCGTCGCGTTTTTCACGGCCTGCGCCTCATCCACAACCAGGGTTGTGAACCGCCGTCCGGCGAAGATGCGGGCGGCGTCTCTTTGCACAAGGCCATACGAAGCGATGACGACGTCGTGTTCGCCGGCGCCGTCGATGGCGGCGGCGCGGTCGTCTGCGTCGGCGTAGACGCGTGGCTTCAGCCGCGGCGCGAATTTCTCGATCTCGCTCTTCCAGTGCAGGCACACGGACGTCGGCGCGATGACCAGCTGTGGCCCGTCTTTGCCGCGATCGTGCAGCAGGCACGTCGTCACCAGCGTTTTGCCCAGCCCCATGTCGTCGGCGAGGATGCCGCCCGTCTGCCAGATGGCGAGGCGTCGCAAGAAGCGCAGCCCCTCTTCTTGGTACGGGCGCAGCACAGCACCGATGTCGGCCGAGGCTTTGCCATCGACGTCGTGGGCGGCGGCGGCGGCGGCGCGGTCGACGTCCCAGCCGGCGTCGCGTTCGACGGCGGCGCCGCCAGCGGCGAGGGCGGCAAAGGCGTCGTCGACGACCGCGACGGCGCCTCTGGCGATCTTGTTGTCGTTGCCCGTGAACGCGGCGACCACGCCGAGCTTCTCGATGATCTCTTTCGACAGGGTGGCGATGCGGTCTTTGTCGATGACGACCCAGCGGCGTCCTTCGCGCATCGCCTCGAGCACCGGCAAGAGCTCGAGCATCGTGCCGTCGTCGAGCTTGACCGCGCCGTCGAGCCCCAGCCAGTCGGTGCGGCGCGACAAGCGCACACGCAGCTGCGACGCGCGCGCGCTCTGCACCTTCGGACCATCGGCCGTAAACGCCAGCACCACGTCGTCGCGCTCGGCCAGTGTGGCCAGCGTTTGCAGCGCGCGCTCGGGCGACAAGAACGCGAAGCGAAAGGGTCCATCGACGTCGTCATCTTCGACGCCGACGTCGTCGAGCAAGGCGAGGGCGTGCGCGTCTTCGGCCGCTTTGTTGCGCTCGCACCACACGGCGCTGCCGTGGGCGTCGGCGAAGACGACGTCGGGGCCCACGCCGGGCACGAAGGTCGGACCGCTCTCGAGCGGCCGCGCGACGACGGAGAAGCGGGCGCCGCCGTGCCCGCCCGATTTTGTGCCCTTCCAGGCGATGCGCACCAGCAGCGACGCTGACGCCGCGACCTTCTGGCCGCGCAGAGCCATCGGCAAGAGCACCTCGAGCTGGCTCTTCTTCAGCCGGCTGACGACGTCGTCGAGCACCCGCAGCGGCAGGGGCTGCGCGCCCAGCTTGCTGACGGCGCGGGCCAGCTGTTGCTGTTGCTGCGTGAGCGACACGACGAGCAGCCGCGCCTGTTCGGCGTCGACGACGACGCCAGCGCCGTCGTCGCCGAGGCCGTCGACATCGAGGGCCTTGCCGAGGGCGGCGAAGCCGAGGCTCTGGTCTTCTTTGACCACGACGACGGCGCGGGTGTGCAGGGCCTTGAGCGCGCGGCCGTCGTGCAGCTCGAGAAAGGGATGGTCGACGAGCAGCTCGGCGACGCGGCCGTCGAGCCGTTCGCGCCTCCCGACAAAAAGATGCGCGATCTCGCGGTCTTGCGGGGTTGCGAAGGGCAGGGCGCGCACGGCGTCTTCGAGACGCTTGCCGCTGAGCTTCTCGTCGTCGAGGGCGGTCTTGCTCGAGCCGCGCACCAGCGGTTGCAGCGTCGGTCCGCCGCTCTTTTGCAGCACGCGCCACACGAGGCGCGGGGCGTCTTCGTCGACGACGACGAGGTCGTCGAGGGCGGCGAGCAGCGCGCCGTAGCGGCCGCCGGCGAGACGCACCAGCCGCGCCCGTTCATCAAAAATCGGATCGAGAATGACGTCGAGCACGCGCTCCAACGCGTACGCCTGCGTCTCACGGTCGAGCAGCGGACCGCGCACGCCGACCCAGCTGATCCCCTTCGCCTCCACCTCGTCGATCGCCAGCAACATCCCGCGCGGGACTGCGGCGGTGTCTTCGGTGAAGAAGAAGCCCGCCGGGGGTCCTTCGTCGAGCGTCAGCCGGGCGCGTTTGTGGACAGCAGCGTCGTTCGTCATCGTCGTTGTCGTCGTCGGTGCGTTGCCGCGCAAGGTTCGCTGCAGCTCTTCGACGGCGTGCAGCAGCCCGCGCAGCTCTCCCGGCACGGGGCCGGGAACGACGGCGTCACCGAACGCGAAGCGCTCCGCAGTTGGCGCAGCCGCCGGCGACGACGATGTCGATGACGCCGCCGACGCCTTTGCCGCCAACCACGACGACGGCGGGGACGGCGCAGACGAAGACGACGCAGGAGAACGCGAAGGGAGGGGTGGGGCTTGCCCCCACCCTGGCGCGGGGAGGGCCGGGGCTTGCCCCCACCCTGGCCCGTGCCCCAACCCTTGCCCAGGCGACGACGGGGACGAACCCTCTTCGTCGACGAGGGCGTGGAGCGCATAGGCGAGCTTGTCGACGAGCACGCGGGGAATTCCGCTGGCCACCGGAGATCGGTGCGGACTCCACGCGCGCTGGTCGACGGGGTCTTGCACCTGCCCCGAGAGCTCAGCGAGGGCGGAGCTGGTGCTGAGCAGCGGGCGATCGACGATGAGCCGCTCGGCGAGGCGGGCGCCGCGGCGCGAGAAGCGAAAGAGCCGGGGCACGAGCTCGCCGAAGGGGCGCAGCAGCCACTTTTCGAGGCCCGACGACGACAACCGCGACCGCACCAGCGCAATCGGATGCGTCGGCGGAGAGGTCGCCGCTGCAGCCGTCGTCGTCGTCGTCGTCGTCGTCTTCTTCGTCGCCACGGCTCAGGTCTCTGGATCGGTCCGCGCCCTGTCAACCGGCTGCACAGTGGTTGTGCGCGCTCGGCTTTTGTACGGTCCACCGACCATGAAGCACTCCGTCGCCCACGACTTGCCGATCGACCTCGCCAGAAAGGCCGCCGCCAAGGCCCTCGAGAGCTACAAAGAGCGCTTCGCCGACTACGACCCGCAGCTGCGGTGGAACGGCGACAGCAACGCCGAGGTCAGCTTCGCCGTGAAGGGCATGACGCTGAAGGGCGCCTTTGCCGTGCTCGCCGACCGCGTCGACATCGACATGGAGGTGCCGCTCTTGATGCGCCCCTTCAAGCAGAAGGCCCTCGATGTCGTCGAAGGCGAGATCCAGAAGTGGATGACGAAGGCGAAGAACGGCGAGCTCTGAGCGCCCGACTTCAGGGTCACGGCTTCAGGTTGCGCGACGCGCGCAGCGCCAACACGGCAGCCATCGCCTCGTCGCAGGTCGGCTTGATCTCTTTGGGCGGCAGCACGAAG
>JANNAY010000531.1:0-3193 GCA_031384945.1 Deltaproteobacteria bacterium | reverse complement strand
CCGCGCGGGCGCACCGTCGACAGCGCCGCCGACGTCGACGCCGGCCGCGCCGTCTTCGCCGCCGCGCAGTGCCAGCGCTGCCACGGTGGCCCGCTGTGGACGCTCTCAGAGCGCTACTACGAGCCCGTCGAGAACAGCGACTTCACGCGCTTGAGCCTGTTCTCGCAGGGCGTCACCACCATCGGCGGCGTGCGCCCCGATCAGGTGAAGAGCAGCGACACCAGCACGCTCTTTGTGCTCGCCAACGACGCCAACGGTGGTGGTGCGCGCCACACCTGCGCGGTGCGCAAGGTCGGCACCTTCGACGCGCGGGGTCCGCAGAGCCGCGGCGCGGCTGAGATTCGACAGAACGGCAACGCCGCCCAGGGCGTCGACGGCTACAGCGTGCCGTCGTTGCTCAACACCGTCCTCGGCGAGCCGTACCTGCACAACGGCGCGGCCGAGACGCTCGACGATCTGCTCGACCCCGACGGTGCGTTTGTCACGCACCTGCGGGCCGGTGACGAGACGTTCACGCCAGACGCGACCGCGCGACGACAGTTGATCGCGTTCTTGCGCAGCATCGACGACACGACGGCGACGTTCGACGTGCCGGCCGACCAGCAGCTGTGTCCGACCGTGATCACACCATGAAGAAGGCGGAGCCGTCGACGCCATCGCCGATGTCAGCGCCGACGTCGACGGCTCCGTCTCTGTTGTCAGCGCCTTCTCGTGGGATGCTGCGTCTCCGCGAGGGCCGCATGACAACGCGCGACGACAACCCGACCGAGACCGTTGACGTCATCACCAACCCCGAGGCGCTGCGGGCGCGCCTCGTGTCGCGCGCTGTGGTGCACTTGTACGGGCGTGACGCGACCGTGGTCCGCACCCTCGCGGCCGGTGACAGCGTCGTCGTCGGCCGCGACCGCCCCGCCGACGTCGTCGTCGCTGATCCGTCGCTGTCGCGGTCACACGCCCGCTTCTCGTTCGACGGCGACCGCGTCTTCGTTGTCGACCTCGCCTCGAAGAACGGCACGCGCAAGAACGGCGAGGCTGTCGTCGGCGACGTCGGCGTCAGCGTCAGCGTCGGCGACGACATCCTCGTCGGCAACGTCGTCGCCGCCGTCCACGTCGCGCGTGGCGGTGAAAAGCGCGCCAGCGCGGGCATCGAGAGTCACCAGCGCCTGGTCGAGTGTCTGCGCGACGAGGTCGATCGCGCGCGCTTCTTCAAGCGCTCGGCGGCGCTGCTCGCCATCTCGTCGGCCAGCGACAGCCACGTGGGCGGGTTCACCACCGACGTGCAGAAGCAGCTGCGCGGTGTCGATCGCGTGGCCCTCTATTCGCCGCAGGTGCTTGAGGTGTTGCTGCCCGAGCTGTCGATCGATGACGCCCGCACGGTCGCCAAAGCCATCGTCGCGGCCCGCGACGACCTCCGCGTTGCCGTCGTCGGCTACCCCGGCGGCGGCGACAACGCCGAGCGGATGCTCGACGCAGCACAAGAAGCCTTGAAGGTCGCGAAGAGCACCGCCACCCGCGTCTACGTCGTCGCGCCTGAGCCGCGCGTCGTCGACGCCCACGACGCGCTGCTCGCGCTCACGCCCGAGATGCGCCGCCTGTCTGAGACCATCGATCGGCTCGCGCGCACCAGCGTGACGGTCTTGATCCAGGGCGAGACCGGCGTCGGCAAAGAGGTGGTCGCGCAAGCGCTGCACGCACGCGGGGTTCGTGCCGACAAGCCGATCATCTCGGTGAACTGCGGCTCGCTCTCGAAGCACCTGATCGAGAGCACGCTGTTTGGTCACGTGAAGGGCGCCTTTACCGGCGCCGACAAAGACAAGAAGGGCGTCTTCGAGTCCGCCGACGGCGGCACCGTCTTCCTCGACGAGGTCGGCGAGCTGCCCGAAGAGGCGCAGCGCACCTTGCTGCGGGTGTTAGAGGTCAAGAAGCTGTCGCGCGTCGGCGCTGCCGAGCGCGAGATCGGCGTCGACGTTCGCGTCATCGCGGCCACGCACCGCGATCTCGAAGAGATGATCCGCGGCGGTGGGTTTCGCGAAGACCTGTTCTACCGGCTCAACACGGTCACCCTCGAAGTGCCGCCGCTGCGCCGCCGCCGCGAAGAGATCGCGCCGCTGGCGCGCCGCTTCTTGCAGCGCGCCGATGAAGAGGCGCGCCTCGACGGCTTCGACGACGACGCCCTCGCCGTGCTCGCCGCTTGGGACTGGCCGGGCAACGTGCGCGAGCTGCGCAACGCCGTCGAGCGCGCCGTCGTGCTCGCCGACGGCCGTCGCATCACGGTCGCCGACCTGCCCGACGCCTTGCGGCGCAGCCTCGAGCGCGAGCGCCTGAGCGTCGACGAGAGCGACACCCGCCGCATGCCGCTGTCGCCGCCGCCGCCGCCGCCGCCGAGCGCTGCGACGACGACGACGACGATGACGACGATGACGAAGACGCCGCAAGAGCCAGCAGATCTGCGCAGCCAGCTCCGCACCGCCGAGGCGCAGCTGATCATCGATGCGCTCGAGCGCTGTGGCGGTGTGCAAAGCAAGGCCGCGCAGCTCTTGAAGGTCGCGCCGCGCACCTTCAGCCACCGCATGCGCGTGCTTGGCATCACGCGCGAGAACGCCACCTACGTCTTCAACGTCGATGGAGCCGATGAATGAGCCGCCTCGTCCTGTCGCCGCTGTCGCCGCTGTCGCCGCTGTTGTTGCTGCTGCTGCTGTCCCTGCTGCTGCAAGCGTGCGCCGTCGAGGGCGTGGGCGGCGAAGGCGAAGGCGAAGAAGGCGAGGGCGAAGGCGAAGGCGAAGAAGGCGAGGGCGAAGGCGAAGGCGACGCAGACGCCGAGGTCGTCTGCGCCGATGCCCAGGGCGTCTGTTACGTCGTCTCCGTCTCCGACGCCGACGGCGACTGGGACGACATCGTCACCGTCGCCGCCGCTGCCGTCGGCGACAGCGACGCGGTCATCTCCATCGGGCTGGCCGACGAGGTGCTCGTGCGCCGGCCCGACAGCGCCAGCGTCGTCATCGATGCGCGGCTGCGCGCTGACGCGGCCACCACGTTGCGCATCCGTGGCGCGGTGGGCGACGACGTCTTCACCATCGAGCGACCGATCCGGCTGGTGGCGCAGCCGCCGACGTTGACGGTGACGTCGCCGGTCTCCGACCTCTCTCTCGTCGTCGCGCCCGGCGTCGTCCGCTACGACGTCGCCGCCGACGCC
>JANNAY010000529.1:0-9059 GCA_031384945.1 Deltaproteobacteria bacterium | reverse complement strand
TTGGTCAAAGGCGCCCGAGCTGCCGGCCGCCGGCGCCCAAGTCGTCGCCCGCGGATAACCCCCAGCCAAGGTCGCGGTCTTGTTGGCCGGGCTCGAGCCGCTGCGCGTCGGACAAGACCTGTGGTCGACGTTCGTCTTCGTCGCTGTGCTGCTCGCGCTCGCGCTGCCCTTCGTCGGGCTCGCGCTGTCGTTGTCGGCGCTCTTGCTCGAGTACGCCGACCACCCGCACCGCGTGTACGGCGCCGACCTCACCGGCGCCGCCATCGGCTCGTTCTTGTCCGTCGTCTTGCTCGACGGCCTTGGCACCGCCGCCGCTGGCGCCCTCGCCGGCGTGCTCGGCGCCATCTCGGCCCTCTTTCTCGCTCGCGGCGTCGCCTTTCGCGCCGTCGCCGCCGCCTGCTTCGTCGGCGGCCTCGCCTTTGTGCCGGCGGCCAAAGAGATCGTGCCGCGCCCCACCGAAGACAAGCGCATCGGCGACGACCCTGCCCGCGACGTGCTCGCCCTGCTCAAGGCGCACGGCAAACTGCACACCATCGACGGCGCCGATGGACGCGTCGACGTCTTGCCCGCCAAGCCCGCCGCCGCCGTGCTCATCGACCTGGGCGCTGCCGTCACGCGGGCGCCGATTTATCCGTCGTCGTCCGCGCCGCGCGACGCGGCCTCGGCCGGCTTTCTCGCCGTCGATCCCGCCGGCGGCGACGTGCTCGTCGTCGGATCCGGCGCCGGCTACGAGGTCGCCCGCGCGCTCTTGCACGGCGCCGCCCACGTCGACGCCGTCGAAGTCAGCGCCGCTGTGCTCGCCGCGGCCACCGACGGCAGCATCCCGTCGTCAAAGGCCGTCTACGACGACCCGCGCGTGTCGGCGCACCTCGAAGAGGCCCGCTCGTTTCTCGAGCAGCACGATCGCAAAGACCCGGGACGCAAGTGGCGCCACATCATCGCCGTGCACACGATCAGCAACGCGGCTGTGACCGTGAACGCGATGCGCCTCGCCGAAGACTTCTTGCTGACGCGCGAGTCGCTGCGCACGCTGATGGACCACGTCGCCGACGACGGCGTGCTCTACATGACGCGCCCTGCGGCGCAGGTCGATCTGCTCGCCGACCTCGCCCGAGACGCCCTCGTCGCCGAAGGCGTCACCGACGTCGACGACCACCTCGCGCTCTTGGTGCGCGAGCAAGACGATCCGTTCTTTCGTGGCTTGCTCGTGTCGCGGCAGAAGCTCGACCGCTCGACGCTCGACGCCCCCGCTGGACACCGCTGGACAGCGCCCCCTGCCCCCACCGGCGAGGTGCTGCCGACCGACGAGCGTCCGTTCTTTCACCGCCAGAGTGACGACGTCACCAGCGATCAGAACACGCGCCTGCGCATCGAAGGTCCGGCCCTCGCCGAGACCGCCGTCGCCTGGGTCGGCGGCCTGTCGATGACGCTCTCGCTCGGCGTCATCGTGCTGCCGCTGCTCTTGCTGCGACGCCGCCGCGACGAGATGGACCTGACGAAGTCCGTCGGCGCCGCCCGCGTCGTCGGCGACCGCCGCCCCGACGCCTCACACCTCGTCGTCGCCTGCTTGTTGGGCCTCGGCTTCATGTGCCTCGAGCTCTCGCTGGCGCAGCGCCTCACGCTCTTGTGTGGACGCCCCGCCGTCGCCTTTGCGGCCGTCGTCGGCGGCATGTTGCTCGGCGCCGGCCTCTCGGGCCTCGCTGCGTCAAAGCAGGGCTGGCGCGTGTCGCTGACGACATCACTGGCGCTGTCGGCGTTGGGGGCTGCGTTGTCGGTGTTTGCGCCGCCGCTGCTCGACCACCTGGGCGTTCTCACCCTGCCCCCCTTCGCCCGCGCCGTCTGCGCCGCTGGCGTTTCGGCGCTGTTGTCGGCGCCGCTGGGCCTCGGCTTTCCCGAGCTCGTCGCCGTCGCCTCGCGGCGGTCGCCGTCGGCGGCGCCGTGGCTCTACGGCTTGAACGCGACCGTGTCGGTCGGCGCCACCGCGTTGCACGCTGGCATCGCCCCCATCGTCGGCCTCATCGGCACCACCCTGATCGCCGCATCTTGCTACGCGATTGGCGCCGTGCTCGTCGCCGTCACCAAGCGCTCCGAGCCGGTGCTGCTGCCCGCCGAATGATGATGCGCACGAGCACTGCGCACGTCTCGGGGCGCACGAGCACCGCGTACGCCTCGGGCACGTCCGTCTTTGGTCCTGCGTTCGCGCTGGTCGTCGCGTGCTGGGCATCGGCATGCGAAGCGCCGCCGGCGGTGCCGCAGTGCACGTCGAACGACTGCCCCGCCGGCGACAGCTGCGAAGGCGGACGCTGCGATACGCCGGCGGCTGAGACGCCGACGACCTGCAGCACCGCCTGCGACTGCGCCGTCGGCGACATCTGCGTCGACGACGCATGCGCGCGTCCGCCGCCGTTCTGTGCCTCTGACGCCGAGTGTCCGCGGGCAGCCGGCGACACCTGCGCGGTCTTCTTCTGCAACGAGCGCGACAACGTCTGCGAGGCCCGCGACGCCGCGCCCTGCGCCTTCGACGCCGACTGCAACGACGTCGACGACTGTCAGATCGGCGACTGCCGCTGCACGCGCTCTGGCGTCTGCATCAGCGAGCGTGACTGCGAGAGCAACGCCAACTGCGGACCCGGCGCCATCTGCGTCAGCCAAACCTGCGTCGAGTGCGCCGACGACAGCGCCTGCGTCGACGGCGCCGTCTGCGTCAGCGGCGCCTGCGTCGTCGTCGGCGACTGCGTCAGCAAATGCGACTGCGGCACCGGCGAAGTCTGCGTCGACGGCGAATGCACAGCACCCAGCGGCGCCTGCGACGTCAGCGCCGACTGCCCCCGCGGACCCGTCGAATCGCCGGCGCGCGACGATCGCTGCGAAGCCTTTCAGTGCAACGGCTTCAGCAACCGCTGCTTCGATCCGTCGCCGCTGCCGTGCGAGAGCGCCGCCGACTGCTTCGGCCGCCCGCTGTGCGCCAGGTCTGACGACTGCGTGTGCGACCTCGGCGCCTGCGTCTCGACGGCGCCCTGCGACGACGACAACGGGTGCACGCAAGACAGCCAGTGTCGCAATGGCAGCTGCGAGCGGCGCATCGGCTGCGAAGAAGACGGCGACTGCCCGGCACCCCTCGTGTGCAAGCTGAACATCAACCAGTGCGACGACATCGACGGCTGACGACGGGCTGAACGACGACGTCAGCGCCGAAACAGCAGGCTGCAGCAGGTGAGGGCGCCTTCGGCCTTTGCCAACTCCGGCAGCGCCAGCGTCGTCGTCTTCTTCTGCGACGGCAGCTTCTTCGGTCGACGCTGCACGAAGGTGGTGTCGTTGACGCGCAAGGCGTTGGCGTCTTCGTCGGCGTCGACGTCGACGAGGTCGAAGCCGGCGAAGGCGTCAGCGTCGACTTTGGCGCGGTCGATGAGCAACGTCTCGTCGTCGATGGCGGTCACGCAGCTCTTCAGGTGCAGCGCGCCGTTGACGACGACGGGGACGAGGCCGCCGCAGATGCGGGCCAGCGCGGCGAGCCCGTCGGGGTTCGAGCGGGCGGTGACGCCGACGAAGACGAGGCCGCCAGCGCGCAAGACGTCGCCGCCGTCGAGGGTCGCGGGCGCTTCCATCTCGACGATCTCGCGGTAGGCCGACAAAGCCTCGGCGATGCGCCGGGTCTCGCCGCGACGCGACGGCGCACCCGGCCGCGTGATGAGGGCGACGTCGTCGAAGACCAGGGCGCAGTCTTCGACGAAGACGCCGTCGGGGAATTCGTCGAAGTCCTCACCGTCGCCGCCGCCCTCGATGTCGACGACCTCGGTGATGCCGGCAGCCACCAGCGCCTGCACATAACGGAAGTGCTCGAGGCGCGCCGCGTCGACGTCGATGGGGGCGCGGTCGATGAACGAGAGCGCGCAGTCGGCGATCGACGACGAGACGCGGCGGACGATGGCGGTGTCGACGCGCGTCATCGCATCACCAAAAGTAGCGGAGGTCGACGCCGAGGTTGGACACGACGCCTGAAGACGTCCAGTTGCCGACGGGGTCGCGGCCGCTGGCTTTCTCGGCGGTGCGCGGCGTGAGCAACTGCGCCTGGTAGCTCGCGTTCACCTGAAACGGTTTGGGCGCGACGAGGGGCAGGTCGACGTTGACGCCGACGCCGGCGCTGACGATGTGGGCGGTGTTGTCGACGATGTTGGTGCCGCTCGTCTGATCGGGCACCGGCGTGGGGCGGTAGCCGTAGCCGGCGCGCAGCATCAGCAGGTCGTGAAAGAGGTGTCCTTCGACGCCGGCGCGGATGTTGACGGTGTCGACGAAGCCCGGCGACAGCACCCGCTGTTGCCCCTCGCTGGGGGCGTCCAGGGCCCCGCTGAGGCCGAGCCGCTCGAGCCCCTCGCCGCTGATCGTGTTCTTCACCTTCAAGAACGGCGCGGGCGCCTCAGTCCATTGTGCGAACTGGACGTCGACCGAGACGCTGGCCCCCATCGCCTGACCATCGAGGACGTCGACGGTGACGCCGCCCGTCCAGGTGCGGGGCACGAAGTTGGTGAGCGTGGCGATGTCGAGCAACAAGCCGACGTCGACGCCGCTGATGGTGAGGCTGGCCGGCAGCGACACATCGAAGCTCGACTTCTCGCGCACCGCAAAGCCGAGGCGCCCTTTGACCTCGTCAGGACCGAGGGGACCGACCAGCAACCCAAAGATCGGCGACACGATCGAGGCCTGCTGCGTGTCGATGTCTTGTCGCGTGAAGCGTCCGCGCACGGGGTCGAGCACGAGGTTGGTCGTGCCGCTCTGCCCTGCCCCGAGGCGGGCGCCGACGCCGAGGTGAAACCAGTCGGTGACGCGCACGCCGAGGCCGGCGAAGAGCTCGTAGTGCTCGGTGCTGGCGTCGTAGATGTACCAGCTCGGCCGGGCCGGATCGTAGGCGCGCGCCCGCACCAGCGCCGCCGACGGCACGTAGGCGGTGAGTCCGACGAAGAGCACGTCGTCGACGATCAAGTTGACCGGCAGGCCGAAGCCGACCTGCACGCCAGCGACGGGCGGCGGGTTGGCGGGCACCAGCGGATCGCCGTCGGCCTTCGCCTCAGCGAGTTCGATCGACGTCGACGGCAGCGAGAGTTGAAACCCCGTGTGCAGCGCCGCGCCCTTCAAGCGCGCGAGGGCGGCGGGGTTGACGAAGGCGGCAGCGGGGCCGCTGTCGTCGGCGACGACGGCGCTGCCTTTGCCTGCGCTTCTGGTGTCGTGGCCGTAGGTCTCAGCGTTGCCGTTGGCGAAGGCGGCGCCAGCAAAGAAGTCGGCGCAGCAGCAGGCGACGACGACGACACGACCCAGCGCAGCGTGCTTCACAGCTGGACCTGCTTGCAGGTGAGAAGTGTCTTCAAGAAGTCAGAGAGGTCGGTGAGCACGCCCTTGCCCTTGAGCGACAGCACCGTCTCAAGGGTGGTGTCGGCGATGCTCGGATCGAGCAGCGCGGCGAGCACGTTGGTGGTGTCACCGAGCACGTCGGGGTGCTTCAGCACGGCGTCAAGAATCTGAATCATCGCCACGCGCAGATCAGACTGCTGGTCGCCGGCGCTGGCGCTGACGACGTCACCGAGCAGGTCTTCGAGGGGCAGCTCGTCGATGGTCATGTAGTCGAACAACATGCCGGGGATCGCGGCTTCTTCGTCGTGGCGATCGACGCAGCCCATGAAGCCCTGCATGCCTTCGAACATCGTCGAGTCGGCCTCGACCAGCACGCCCAGCAGATCGAGCAGCTCGTCGAGCGCGACCTCGCTGGCGGCGTCGCCGTCGAGCTGCGGCACCAGCACGTCGTCGAGAATGTCGCGCGTGGGCTGCAGCTGAAAGTCAGGCGCTGCGATGTTGGCGGCGAGCAGCTTGGCGAGCACGAGAAACGCCTGGCGGCCGATGACGATTTGTCCGCCGCCGCCCTCGTCGGCGTTGTCTTCGATCTGGATCTTCGTCAGCAGCTCTTTCATCTTCGGCAGCTGCGCGGCGCGGTCGACGGCGTCGAGCACGGCGAACAAGTACGACGACTCACCGGTGCCGGGCTCGGCGACCAGCCACGACTGGGCGCTGCCGGGCGGCGCGCGGCGCACCTCGAGGGCGAGCAGGTCGCGCACCGTCTGCAACTGCTCGGCGGCGTCGCACGACGTCAGCAGCTCATGGGCGGCGTCGACGGGGGCGAGGTGCTTGCCCGGGATGAACGTGCCCGTGCCGTGCAAGTACTCGAGGATGTTGATCAGGTGCGGCTTGAAGGCCTCGATGGTCGCCTTGCCCTCGTCGCTGGTGAGCACCTTGAGCACGGTCTTCACTTCGTCGCCCGAGAGCTCGGGCAGCACCAGCGAGAGCAACAGCAGGTTGGTCTTGAGGCCGCCGTCGTCGACGAGCACCTTCTCGAGCGTCGGCCGCAGCGCGTCGAAGGTGCCGCCATCGAGCTCGGCCTTGAACGACAAGAGCACGCTGTCGCCAGCGGGGCAGTCGCCGAATTCTTCGTCGGGGGCGATGACGCGGGGTGCTTCTGTGCCTTCGCCGGAGCAGCCGCCGACGGCGACAGCGACGCCGACAGCGCAGAAGAAACCGCAGGAGACAGCACGGGCGCTGGCCCGACCAATGGGGTGCAACATCACTTCACCTTGGTGACGATGGGCGTGGTCTCGCCGCGTCTGACCTCGACGGTCTGGGCGTCGCGTTTGCCGCGGGCGCTGAAGAACACGACGTTCCACGTTCCAGCCGGCAGCGGGTAGCCGTTGAGGTCGACGGTCTTCGGCAGCGCGATGTTGTCGATCTTGACGACGGCCGGACGCTTGGCGGCCGAGATGGCGACGCGGGCGTCGAAGTCGCGGCAGTCGAGCTGCACGGTCTGTGCATTCGTGGCCTTGCCCGTGCCTGACAGTGTCACCACCGCGGGCTGACACCCCGGACGCTTCACGCTCACCTGCACCGGCTTCTTGCCAGCGATGACGACGAGCTTGCCGGCCGCTTCTTTGGCGCCGGCGTCGATGAGGGCGTCTTGCGGGATGCTTGACACTGTCCAGGCGGTGGTCGGCGTCGGCAAATCGAAGCGCCACACCGCGTCGCCTTCGACGGTGCGCACCGCCGTCAGCGGCTCGTAGCCATCGCGGGTGAGAACGATCTGCACCTGCTTGCCGACGGCGAAGGGCGGCAGCGTCGTCGGCGTCGGCTCTTTCAGCGGCGTGTCGTCGACGACGACCTGGGCGCCCGACGGCTCGCTCTCGACGCGAATGGCGCGCGCGGTGCGCTCGAGGGTGACGTCGAGAACGGCGGGTCCGTCGCCGACCTCGACGGTGCGGGTGACGGCTTCGGCGCCGGGCGCTTGCAGCAACAGCTCGTGCCGCCCGCGTCCGAGGTGGATGGCGCAGGGCGTTTGGGCGCACACGACGACGTCGCCGACCTTGACCTCGGCCTGGCGCGGCAGCGTGACGACGAGGGTGTCGGGGGCGGGGGCGCGCGTGGCCAGCGAGATGCCCACGCCGAGGCCGGCGCCGAGCACGGCGCCGAGCAAGCAGGCGATGACGATGACGACGTTGTTGCCGCCTTGGGCGCGCGCTTCGCGCTCGACCATTTGCGACTGCGACTGTGGCTGCGGCAAGAACGACGGGCTGCCGTCTCGCGGAAGCGGCGGCGGCTGCGCGTCGAACGTCGACTGCGACGCTGCCGACGACGACACATCAGGCGGCGGCGGCGGACGACGCGACCGGCGCGACGGCGAAGAGACGACGCCAGCGTCGACGTCTTGCGAAGACGCCAGCGAAGCCACCGACGGACCCATCGCCGTCGACGGCGCCTTTGACGACGTCGCAGGTGCAGGCTCAGGCGTCGACGTCCGCGCCACCTTCACGGCCTGATCGCGCAGGGCTTGCAGCTCGGCGGGGCTCTTCTGATCGAAGTCGGCGCGGGCGTTCTTCGCCGCCGCGCGCGCTGCGTCGAGGGCCGCTTTCTTCTTCAGTTGCTTCGTGTCGACGGGCGGGTCGGGGTCGCGGGCGCCGAGATCAGTGGGGGCGTCGACGGCGTCGCCGACGGCCGTGTCTTCCATGCCGGCGCTCTCGGCGCTGAGCGCGCGGTTGACGCCGTTCTTCGCCGATGGTCCGCCGCGGACGACGGTGGCGCCGTTGGTCTCGACGCGGGGACGCTCACGCGACGACGAATTCTGCGACGTCGCGCTCTTTCGATAGAGGTTGAGCCGGCGCACTTCTTCGGCGTGCTCTTCGCGAAACGTGCGGCGCACGTAGCTGCCGAGCTCGTCTCTCGACGTCGTCGTGCCCTGGTCGCTCAAGAAACGGTCGAGGTCAGACGCGAGCACCGACGCCCACGCGTAACGGTCGGCGGCCTCTTTGCCGAGCGCCTTCATGACGATGCGCTCGAGCTCTTTCGGCAGGTCGGGCCGCAGCTGCTTCGGCGGGATGACCTCGACGCGACGCACTTTCTCGAGCAGCGCGAAGTCGGTGTCGCCCTTGAAGGCGCGTTCGCCCGTCAGCAATTCGTAGAGCACGACGCCGATGGCAAAGATGTCAGACCGGTGATCGATGGGCTCGCCGCGCGCCTGCTCGGGCGCCATGTAGGCGAATTTACCCTTGAGAATTCCAGTCTGGGTACGCACCAATCGATTGGCCGCTTTCGCGATGCCAAAGTCGATGATTTTGAGGTCGCCCTCGTACGAAATCAGAATGTTCTGTGGGCTGACGTCGCGGTGGATGATGCCGAGCGGACGGCCCTTGGCGTCGCGGCGGCGGTGGGCGAAGTCGAGGCCTTCGGCGAGCTTCTTGATGATGTGACAGGCGATGCCGATCGGCAGCCCCTTGATGGTCTCGTCGTTCTCTTTCGCCGACTCACGAATGCGATCCCACAGCGCGCGCAGGTCGTGGCCTGACACGTATTCCATCGCAATGAAGTAGCTGCCGTTGATCTTACCAATGTCGATGATTTGCGCGACGTTCGGGTGGGTCAGCTGTCCGGCAATCTTGGCTTCATCGATGAACATCGCGATGAAGTCGTCGTCGGCCGCGATGTTGGGCAGGATGCGTTTGACGGCGACGAGCCGGTCTTGTCCTTCGGGCCGG
>JANNAY010000508.1:0-2733 GCA_031384945.1 Deltaproteobacteria bacterium | reverse complement strand
GCCGAACTCGGTGATCTTGAAGATCACCGAGACCGAGCCGGCGGTGAAGGGCGACACCGCGACGAACGCGACGAAGAAGGCGAAGTTGTCGACCGGCCACGTCGTGCACGTGCCGCTCTTCATGAAAGAGGGCGAGATGGTGAAGGTCGACACCCGCACCGGCGACTACATCGAGCGCGCCTGAGTCTGCTGGCACAAGCAAAAAGGCCGTCGTCACGCTCGCGCGGACGACGGCCTTTTTTCGCTGCGGGCTTTTCGCTGCGGGCTTTTCGCTGCGGGCTTTTCGCTGCGCCCCTGTGGGAGCTCAGAGGTCGATGACGATGATGGTCGATGGTGCCTCGGCCGGTCTCGGCTCAGGCAGGCGTTCGGGCCACTCGGGCAGCGGCAGCTCGAGGCGAGGCGCTTCTCGGCGCTCTTCGTCCCGGCGCCCGACGTCACCGATGATCCACTCGGGCATCTGCTGGGCGTCAGACTCAACGATGGGGATGCGCAACAACCGCATGGCCAACCTCCTCACTGCTTCGACTGACTTGGGCCTGGTTCTTCTTCTGCCTGCCTTGACTCTTGCCTTCCTCTGCTACGAACGGGCCACCGACCCGTTCGCTTCAATCTCTGGCGGTCACCGTGTTGTGTTCACTGTCCATACGTATCGGCACGGCGCCACCGAAGGCGAGGATCTGACCCGTGATGCCCGCACCATCTGTCGCTGAGCGCCTCGCCGCCGTCGCTGACGCCTGCGTTCGCATCGCGTCGCAGCGCCACAAGAGCCCGATTGCGCCCGACGTGCAGCGTTTGTCGGCGCTCTTCACCAGCGACCGCGGATCTCGGGCGCGCACCTACATGCGAGATCCAGCGCTGCGCCGCGCCTACCTCGCCTTCTTCGTGCCGCACAACGTCGCCCGCATCGCGCTCTTGCTCCAACGCGTCCGCGGCGACGGACTGTTGCCCGACCACGGACAGCCACCCCGCGTCGTCGATGTCGGCGCCGGCCCGCTCTCGGGCGTCCTCGCCTGCTGGGCCGTCTACGGCCGCCTCGGCGGCGCCTGGGCCGTCGACATCTCCAAGGCCGCCCTCGACGACGGCGCCGCCGTGCTCGACGCCGTCGGGGCCGACGTGGGCGGTCTGACGCTGATCGAGAAGTCGATCACGGCGGCGCCGCGGTCGTGGTTGCCACCGCGCGGATCGGTTGACGTCGTCATCGCCGCCAACGTGCTCAATGAAATTTCCGATCCGCGCGAGGTGCAAGCCCGCGTCGACGTCGCCGCTGCCTGCGTCGACGGCCTCGCCGACGGCGGCCGCGTGCTGATCGTCGAGCCCTCGCTGCGCGTCGAGGCGCGCGCGCTCATGGGCGTGCGCGACGAGATCGTCGCGAGCAACGTCGCTGCTGTGTTGTCGCCGTGTCGCGGTGCTCGCACGTGTCCGTTGCTGCGCACACGTGGGGATTGGTGCCACGGCGAGCTGGTGTGGGGATCGCGCCCTCTGGCCTACACGCAGCTCGAGCAGCAGACGAAGCTGCCGAAGCAGGCGTTGTCGACGGCGCATTTGCTGTTGGCGTCGAAAGAAACGGCGGCGCCAAAGGCGGGGTTGCGATTGGTCGGCGGCGTCATGCACGCCGACCGCGATCGCCGCTACGCCTGTGGGCGCGACCTGGTGACCCTCGAGGGGTCGCCGCGGTTGCCTGCGGCGGTGGGCCTGCCGTTGCGCGGCTCGCTCGTCGACGACGCGGCGGCGGCACAGGCGGCGCCAACGACGATGACGACGCCCACGACGAAGACTCCTACGACGAGGCCGGCTCAGGCTGCGACGTCGTCACGAAGCGATCGTGGAGGGCGCGGGCCAGGGCCGCCACGTGGCCGCTCGAGCCCGAAGGATCGGCGGGGACCAAGACGGTGATGCGAAAGCTCGACGTCTGCACGCCGTGCAACGCGAGCTTCTGGTCGGCGACGACGGCGAGGGCGTCGCGCAAGAGACGTGGGTCGTCGAGAATTCCCTGGCCGACGAGAGAGACGGCGCCGACGTCGTCGCCGGCGCGGCATCCGGCGGGGGCGTGCTCGGCGACGATGCGCGCGAAGCCGTGCGCGTCTTCGGGCGGCACCAGGATCTCGACCGACGACGACGACGACGACGACGACGACGACGACGACGACGACGACGACGTGCGCTGCGCGAGGATCGGGCCGGTGGGCAGGTGGTGCTGCTCGAGCAGGGTGAGCATCGCCGGCAGCAGCGCGATGTCGTCGGCGACGAGGCGGTGCAGCTGGTTGCGGTGGGCGACGCCGCGCACGCCGCCCGTCGGCGGTGGCGCGTCTTTGCGGACCACGGTGCCCTGCCCTTCGGCGTTGCCCGTCTGCAACGCGTAGATGGCGATGCCCTTGGCCTTCGCGAATTGCACGGCCTGGGCGTTCAAGACCTTGGCGCCGGCGGCGGCGAGCTCTTGCATCTCTTCGTGCGTCAACGACGCGAGGCGCGTGGCGCTGGGGACGACGCGGGGATCGCTCGTCCAGACGCCGTCGACGTCGGAGTAGATCTCGCAGTCGGCGTCGAGGGCGGCGGCGAGGGCGACGGCGGTGGTGTCGCTGCCGCCGCGTCCGAGGGTGGTGATCTCTTTCGAATATGAGACGCCCTGGAAGCCGGCGAGGACGACGACGCGGCCTGCGTCGAGCTCGTCTTGCACGCGGTAGGGGCGCACTTCGAGCACGCGGGCGCCGGCGTGGGTGGCGTTGGTGATGATGC
>JANNAY010000495.1:0-3432 GCA_031384945.1 Deltaproteobacteria bacterium | reverse complement strand
AATCACCGAGCTGTCGACGACGAGGCCGAAGTCGATGGCGCCGAGGCTCATCAAGCTGCCCGTAACGCCGAGCTGCAACATCAAATCAAACGCGAACAACAGCGAGAGCGGGATCGCCGACGCCACGATCAAGCCTGCGCGCAGGTTGCCGAGAAAGATGAAGAGCAGCGCGATCACGAGCAGCGCGCCTTCGATCAGGTTCTCTCGCACCGTGTGCAGCACGCGATCGACGAGGTCGCTGCGGCTGTAGGCGACGCGCGCGCTGACGCCCTTCGGCAGCGCGCGCTCGATGCTCACGAGCTGCGCCTCCATCGCGTGCGTGACGTCGTGACCGTTCTCGCCCGACAACAAGAAGGCCAGGCCGAGCACGACTTCGCCGTTGCCGTCGGCGGTGACAGCGCCTCTTCTGGCTTCTCTGCCGAATTCGACGCGGGCGACGTCGCCGACGACGACGGGGACGCCGCCTTTGCGGTCGACGACGATGCTTGCGACGTCTTTGAGGTCTCTGACGACGCCGTCGCCTGTGACGACAGCGGCTTCTCCGCCAGCTTCCATGACGCCGCCGCCGACCACGCCGTTGTTGTCTTCGAGGGCGCGCACCAGCTGCGGCAGCGAGAGGTCGTGCTGCAAGAGCGCCAGCGGATCGACGACGACGTCGACGCGGCGCTGGTCGCCGCCCCAGGTGTTGACCTCGGCGACGCCGGGCAGGGCGCGCAGCTGCGGCGCGATGGTGCGCTCTTGCAGCTCGCGCAGCGACGACAAGCTCTGTCCTTCGCCGCGCACCACGTAGTGCAAGACCTCGCCGAGGCCGGTGGCGACGGGCCCCAGCGTCGGCCGCTCGATCGACGGCGACAGCGGCACGCCCGACACGCGCTCGAGCACCAGCTGGCGCGCGAGGTAGAGCGAGGTGTCGTCGTCGAAGAGCGCGGTGAGCTGCGAGAAGCCGGCCTTTGACACCGAGCGCACTTCGACGAGCCCTTTCATGCCACCGACCGCCTGCTCGAGCCGGGCGGTGATCTGTCGTTCGACCTCGACGGGACCGAGCTCCGGCGCCACCGTGTTCACTTGCACCTGCACCGGCGTCGTGTCTGGAAACGCATCGAGCGGCAGCCGCATGAACGACAGCACGCCGGTGACAGCGACGACGATCCAGACGGCGACGACGAGGGCGGCGTGCCGCAACGACCAGGTGATGACGGCGTCGATCATTCGCAACACCCGGCGCCGAGCGCGTCTTTCATGGTCTCGGTCTTCAACAAGAACGCGCCGCTGGTGACGACGTCGGCGCCTGCGTCGACGCCTTTGACGACTTCGATGAGGTCGCCGTCGTAGGCTCCGGTCACGACGCGGTGGGCGACGTAGACACCGTCTGCGTTCTCTTTGGTGAACACCAGCCACACCGACTTGGCCGCCTGCACCGCTGCGCGCGGCACCCACACCGAGACACGGGCGCCAGCGACGGCGATGCGTGCCCGTCCCAACATCTGCGCGCGCAGCGCACCGTCGCGGTTGTCGAGGGCTGTGCGGGCCCGCACCGTGCGCGTTCTCGGATCGATCTCGAGCGCCAACGACTGAATGACGCCGTCGAAGCGCCGCTCGGGCAGCGCGTCGACGGTCAGGGTCACGGGCTGCCCTTCGGCGACGACGGCGAGGTCGCGCTCGGCGACGTCGAGCTCAGCCCACACCGTGCTCGGGTCGACGATGACGAAGAGCGGGGCGTCTTGTCCGACGCTTTGGCCTGCGGCGACGCTGCGTTCGACGACGACGCCGGCGGCGGGGGCGACGACGTCGTAGGCGCCGGCTTTGCCGTCGTTGACGCCAGCGACGGCGGCTTCGGCGGCGACGACGTCGGCGCGGGCGGCTTCGACTTCGGCTTCGACCTGGTCGACTTCTTTTTGTGCGGCGATGCCTCGCTGCAGCAAGCCCCGCTCGCGCGCCGCTGCCGAGGTCGCGAGCTGCAAGCGCGCCCGCGCCGCGATCAAGCCGCCGCGGTCGGCGCCGACCGAGGCGCTGTCGACGACGGCGAGCACAGCGCCGCGCTTCACTTTGCTGCCAACGTCGACGCGCAGGGCGCGCACGACGCCGCTCGCGCGGGCGTTGACGACGGCGACTTTGGTGGCGTCGTAGACGACGCGGGCGGCGGCGGCGACGCCGGTGTCGACGTCTTTGGCGACGGCTTTGACGGTGGCGATGCCGGCTTGCTCTGCCAGCGATGGGCGCAGCAGCCTCACCTTTGTGCCGTCAGCGGGGGCGCCGTCGTCGTCGCTGTCGACGTTGGTGGTGGGTCGTCCGCCGCGCTCGGGGTGGCACAGCGGACAGATCGACTCGGGGTACTCGTGCTCGTTGCACCAGTCGCCCTTGGCCTTGAACACGGCGATCAACGCCGGGTGGTGTCGCGTGCACAGCACCTCGAGCACGCGGTGCTCGCTGCACATGTCGGCGGCCGCCGTCGTTGGACCGGGCAGCGGCGCCCGCGCTGGCGGATCATGGCAGCCGCCGACGACGACGACGACGACGACGCACAGCAACCGCAGCGCGCTCACGGCCGCACGATCTTCAACTCGGGGTGGCACGTGAGGCACTGCGACTCGGGCAGCCCGTGCTCGGCGCACCAATCTTTGGTCGCTTTGAAGGCCGCGATCAGCTCGGGGTGACAGCGCGTGCACTGCGATTCAGGAACCGCGTGCTCGCCGCACCAGTCGTCGTGCGAGCCCGCGACGACGTCGACAGCGGCGTGCGCGCCGTCCGCTTTCTTTTCGCAGCCGGCAAAGGCGACGACCGACAACAACGACAACAGCAGGATCTTCATGGTGTGGCTCCAACAGCAGAGGGTGGGACGGAGGTGGCAGGCATCGAGAGCGCAGCAGCAGCAGGGACGGAAGACGCAGGCGTCAGGCCCACGGCGACGACGTCGAGAGCGGCGAGGGCGAGGCCGAGTTGGCGCGACAGATGTTCGTCGCGCGTCTCCAGCGCGGCGCGGCGCACCAGCAGCAGCGCGGGCAGATCGATCTTGCCGGCGGACCAGGCGGCGTCGGCGAGGCCAGCGTTGTCGGCGACGACGACGGCTTCTTCGTCGAGTCGCCACAGCGCCGCGCGTGCGCGGTCGTAGACGTTCACCGCCCGCCGCTGTTCGCGCGCGCGCCGCGCGATCGAGAGCGCGCGCGCGTGCTCAGCGCGCCGCACGGCGACCGCGGCGTGGGCGCGGGCGCTGGCGTCGTTGTCGAAGACGGGCAGGGTGAAGCCGACGCCGATGAGCCCGATGTGGGCCCCGTCGTCGAAGTTGTATTGCGTCTGCAACGACAGGTCGGGCCACAGGCCTTCTTCTGCGGCGCCCGCAGCGGCTGCTGCTGCGTCGACGGCCGCGGCGCTGACGTCGACGTCGTTGTCGATGGCGTCGCCCGCGGCAGCGACGACGTCAGCGACGACGAAGGA
>JANNAY010000491.1:0-1695 GCA_031384945.1 Deltaproteobacteria bacterium | reverse complement strand
GGTGTGGCGCCAATCGGTGTTGTTGGACAAACCGACGCTCAACCAGTCGTAGAAGAAGTAGGCGATGTTGACGCCGACGTCGAGGTTGCCGTCGAGACGGCCCGTCGGCGTGCTCGTCAGCGCCTGGCCACCCGCTTCTTCGGCGCCGAACTCGAGGATGGAGTAGCCAGCATTGAGGCCGAAGCCAAAGCGACCCAAGAGATTCTGTTGCAGACGTCCGTAGAACCGGCTGTTGCCAACATACTGGTACAGAGCGATCGGATCGAAGCGACGCTGAAAGCCGCCACCAAGGCTGGTCTGCGGCGTCGGCGCCCACTGCGCCTCGACCTGGCCGATGACGCCAATGACACCGCCGGTGACGAGACCGGTCTCGTCAACGACGAAGGGGTTCGAGTAGCCGATAGACGCGAGGCCAGCGAGCTTGGGCCACAGGTTGCCCTGCACGCCCACCATCGCCGTGACCGGAAACGCCTGCGGCTGCGTGTCGGTGAACGGGTACGTCTGCCAGCCCGCGCCGACGGAGGCGAACACGCCCGTCTTCGGCAAGAAGCGGTAGTCAGAGCGCAGCGTGAGCCCGTGCCTCATCGTGTCGAGCACGCCCTCAGAGACGAGGCCCTGGTTGCCCTGCACGTCGATGTACTTGGTGAAGTCGAAGGCATAGCCGAGGCGCAGCTGCAGCGTGCCGCCACCCGGGGTCATGCCGACACCAGCGCGCAGCTGGTTGTGCACGCGGTTCAGCAGCGAGCCGATGACGGCGACGCCGGGATCGCTGTTCCACGAGACGGTGTCGCCGACGGCGAAGTTGAACATGCCGCCACGGTTGACCTCGAGGTCGCCGCCGGCGTTCAGCTGGTAGAGCAGGAACGAGCGCGTGTCCGGGTTGATGGCGCCCGGAAGGAAGCCGTAGTCGAGCGATGCACGACCCTTGAACGCCAGCAACGCGCCCGGGTTGTTGACCTCGAGGTACGGCCGCAAGCGCGCGGTGATGTCGCCGCCAAACTCGGGGTTCTCGAGGCTGGTGCTGTAGGGGTTGGTGTCGAAGCCAGCGCCAGCATCGACGCCGAGGTGCAGCCGCGACTTACCGTCTTCAGAAAGCGCGATGCCGCTCTCGCCATCGGCCTTGAGTCCTGACGCCTGCGCCGACGCCGTCGTCGCCCCGAGCATGCCGGTGACCGCGATGACGACGACACTCTTCATCACATTGCGGATCATGACGGCGACGAACCTCTTGGCAAACGAGCGGGCAGCGTAGGCGCCATCCCCTCGGGTCGCAAGCGACAATGATGCTTTGTGTCGTCGACCGAGCGGTGTGTTCACCCTCGGTTGTGGATCAGAAATGGATCGCCACAAAAGAAACAGGCGCCTTCTCCGGCGCCTGCGTCTCTGTCTACGTCGTCGTCGTCGTCGTCGTCGTCGTCGTCGTCGTCGTCGTCTACGGCGTCTTCGGCGCTTGTCCGCCGACGCCTTCGCCGGCTTCGGCGACTTTGCGGGCGTCGCCGACGGCGAGGCGAATGCGGCCGTAGCCGGACTGCTCGCAGGTGTAGAGCACGCGCTTCAACAGCTTGAAGTCGGTGTCTTTGTCGGCCTGGACGTTCACCGTCGTCGTCGGGTCTTCTTCGGGGTTCTCGAACTCGCGCTTGGCGACCATCTCGAACTTCTGCCGCTGGTCGACGAGCTTCTCTTCGAGCTCGGCGA
>JANNAY010000472.1:0-8242 GCA_031384945.1 Deltaproteobacteria bacterium | reverse complement strand
CCGGGACCTTCAACCATCACCTGAACGTCACGCTCCCACGCCTTTTTCGTCAACTCACCGAGCACCTTGAGCTCGGCGAACTGGGCCTCGTCAGAGGCGTCGTGCAAGCAGCCGGGGCGCAGGGCGTCGCCGAGCGAGATGGTGACGTCGTACTTGGCGCAGATGTCGAGCACCATGTCCCAGTGGGTGTACAGCGGGTTCTGTTTGCCGTGGTACATCATCCACTGGGCCATCAAAGAACCGCCGCGTGACACAATACCGGTGATGCGGTTCTTCGTGAGGGGCACGAACTCCCACAACATGCCGGCGTGCAGCGTCATGTAGTCGACGCCCTGCTTGGCCTGCTCTTCGATGACGTTGAGGAAGTCCATCCACGACAGGGCGAGCGGGTCGGAGACGTTCTCGATCGCCTGGTAGATCGGGACGGTGCCGATGGGGACCGTCGACGCGCGCATGATCGCTTCGCGGATCTCGTGGATGCGCTTGCCCGTCGACAAGTCCATCACGGTGTCGGCGCCGTACTTCACGCTCAACAACAGCTTGGCGACTTCTTCGTCGATGCCGCTGGCGACGCTGCTGTTGCCGATGTTCGCGTTGACCTTGCAGGCCGAAGCGATGCCGATGGCCATCGGCTCGAGCTCGATGTGGTTCACGTTGGCCGGGATGATCATGCGGCCGCGGGCGACCTCGCTGCGCACGAGCTCGGGCTCGAGCTTCTCGCGCTTGGCGACGTAGGCCATCTCTTCGGTGACGAGGCCTTCGCGCGCGTAGCGCATCTGGCTCACATTCTTGTCTCCCGCGCGCTTGCTCACCCACGCGCTGCGCACATCGGCAGCGCGGTGCAGGACAGGAAGCTGGATCGTCGACGTCGCTTCAGCGGCCATGGTCGTCTCCTCAAGAGGGACGCGGACCCTACAACGTCTCTGCGGCTTGGCAGCCCCCGCCCGACAGAAAGTGACCGCTGGCCGCCCGCCGGGGCAGATGGCACCACGCCGCCATGCGCGTCCTCCTTCCTGCTCTGTCGCCTGTTCTGTCGGCCCTGCTGGCCCTTCCCCTCTGCGCCCTCGGCTGCCCGGCCGGCGATGCGCCGTCGGCTGAAGGCGAGGGCGAAGGCGAACAGAGCGAGGGCGAAGGCGAGGAAGGAGAAGGCGAAGAAGGAGAAGGAGAAGGAGAAGGAGCAGGAGAAGGCGAAGGCGAAGAGGGAGAAGGAGAAGGAGAAGGAGAAGGAGAAGCCTGCGGCGAAGACGTCGTCGACGGCAGCGGCATCACAGGCACCGAGGGCGTCGTCGTCGGACGCGACGGCACTGTCTACTTCTCGCAATCCGAGGGCGTGGGCCGCCGCCTGCCCAACGGCACGTTGGAGCTCGACTGGCTCGCGCTGCCCGGCGCCGACACGGTGTGGGGCGTGATGCTCTCGCCGGACAACACCCGCCTCTACGCCGCCTCACCGACGACGGCGTCGATCTTCGTCGTCGACGTCGCCGACGCCGCTGTCGATTTCGAGCTGACGTCGTCGTTGGCCGGTCCGAACGGCTTGACGGTCGACGACGACGGCACCTTGTTCGTCGCCGACTTCTTCAACGACATCGTCTTCGGCTACGACGTCGGCGTCGACGAGGCGACGACGACGCAATTTCGCGTGACCCGCGACGTACCGACGCCCAACGGCGTGCTCGTCGACGGCGATGACGTGCTGGTGCTCGGCTACAACGACGGCGAGCTGCACCGCATCCTCGGCGGACGCACCGCCACCGGCACCGACTCTCTCGTCGTCGATGGCCTCGGCAGCCCCGACGGCATCGTCCGCGCCGCCGACGGATCGTTCTTCGTCACCGACAACGGCGGCGACGAGGTGTTGCACGTCGACGGCACCACGGTCACGCCGATCGCCTCGGGCATCTCGGCCGCCGCCAACCTCGAATTCGGCGTCGCTCCGTTGCGCTGCGATCGCCTGTTGGTGACGTCGTCGGGGGCGCTGCGCGTGCTCGATGTCGGGCAGAGCGGCGCACCGGTGCCGTGGCGATGACGGCGCCGTCTTCATCGCCGTCTTCATCGCCGTCTTCATCGGCTGCGGCGTCGTCGTCGTCGACGTCACCGTCGTTGTGGCAGCGCTTCATCGCGTTGTTGAAGCTGATGTTTCTCGGGCCGCCGAAGAAGACCACGCCGCCGACGAAGAAAAAGAAGAAGACGCTGACGCCGGAGGAGCACGCGGCGCAGACGGCGCGGCTGACGTCGGCGCTGGCGCCGTGGTTGGAGAAGCACGGCGTGCCGTATTGGCGCCCCATCGTCGACGACACGGCGACGGCGGAAGAGCACGGACACAGCTGGTTCGGCGGCGGTGCCCTGCTCGCTGACGACGTCGCCTGGCCCGACTGCGCGCAATGCAAGAAGCCGATGCACCACTTTCTGCAGCTCGATCTGTCGACGCTGCCCGACGGCGCTTCACCGCAGAAGCAAGGGCTGGTGTCGTTCTTCTACTGCTCCACCGACGACGGCAACTGCGAGGTCTGGGATCCGAAGTCGGGCGCCCACGCCTTCGTTCTCTCACCATCTGACGAATCGTGTTCGTTGCGACCGTCGCCGCTTCAAAAACCAATGAAGTGGCAAATCATCAGCTCGTTCACACACCACCGCGACCCGCCGCCCGAGCACAAAGGCGTCCGCTTCGACCGCAGCGCCGGTGCCGACGGCCGCGGCGACGTTGTCGACGACGACGGCGCCTTCATCGCCAGCGACGTCGACGATGGCGTCTTCTACGAGATCTGCGCCCCCGCAGCCGGCGACAAGCTCGGCGGCTCACCCTACGAGCTGCAAGGGCCACAGGGCCTGCCCTGCCCCGTCTGCCAGAAGGAGATGCGTCAGCTGTTTCAGATCGATTCGAACGACAATTTGGACTACATGTTTGGCGACAGCGGGTGTGCACACATCGTCCAATGCGACGCGCACCCCAGTCAGCTGGCGTTCTGGTGGGACTGCTGCTGAGGGAACCTGCGCCATCGCGCAGCGGTCACACGACCCATGCTCTCTCGCGCGGCCTACGGCGTGATCTTCGGCGTCACCGTCGCCGTCGGGCGGCTGCTCAGCGGCTGGAGCTTCATCTCGCTCGACGTCGACGTCGCGAGTGAGTGGAGGGGACAGTGTCCCGGTCCACGGCCGCTGTTGCTGCACCTGTGCCCTGGCGGCGACACCCTCATCGGCGGCGACGGCTCGCACCCCACGCGTGTGCGCGGACGCCCAGAGCTGACGCAGCTGTTGCGGACGGCGCGCGCGAGCGGTGCGGCGCGCGTCTTCGTCGAAGCCAGCGACGGCGTCGCCCACGACCGCATCGTCGCCCTCGTCGACGCCGCCCGCGGCGAAGAATTCGACGCCGTCACGCTGTGGTTGGGTCCGTCGTTCGCCGCCGCGTGGCAGCTGCCGTTCACGCCGGCGCCTGCTTCTGGGTCTACTTCTGCGGGCGCTGCGCCAACGACGCCCAGTTCGCCGGATACGTCACGTAAAAGACCTTCACCCGCGACGGCGTCGCAAACACGATCTTCGAGCCCTTGGGGATGCTGACGACGTCACCGACGCGGGCCTCGATGGATCGCGTGCCGCTGGAGTCGGCGACCTCGACGCGCAAGACGCCTTCGACGACGTAGTCGACCTCGGCGTAGTCGAGCGTCCACGGGAACGAATCTTCGCGGCCGAAAGACATGAAGCCCGCGCCCATCGGGCCGTCTTTGTCGGTGACGACGTCGTGGAGGCCGACGTCAATGCCTGCGCCGGCGTCTTTGAATTCGCCCAGGACGACGCTGCCGCCGCGGACGACGACGATGCCGGACCCGGTGCCAGAAGAGGGCAGGACTTCGCGTTTGGCGGAACCTTGCGGCGCGTGCTTCGACTTCTTCGTCTGCGCCGTCTGCGTCGTCGAGCGCACCAACGTCGCGGCCTGCGCGGGCCGCTTCGGCGCTTCGTCGCGGTCGAAGTCGACGCCGAGCTCGCGGGCCTTGGACCACGCGGCCGGCGTGATCACCGACGACGACGGTGGGGCGCTGATGCGGCGCTTGCCGGCCTTGTGCTCGCGCTCGACGGTTTCATCGCTGATGACGCGCTTCACGGCCGCGGCTCTAGCACGATCACCGCCGTCGCCGCCGTCGTCTCGCCGTCGCCGTCGACGCCGCCTGAGAGGAAGAGGTCGCCGTTGTCGAGCACGACGACGGCGGCGGCAAAGATGTCGGCGTCGACGGGGGCGGTGTCGAGAAAGGCGCCGCGGGCGTAGGCGACGACGTGGGGGCGGTCGCCGGCGGTAAACGCCCCGCCGACGACGATGAGGCCGTTTGTGGCGACAGCTTCGCCGTCGAAGACGCGGTTGCTGAAGAAGCTGCGCACCACGTTGGTGCTGTCGATGCGTTGGAACGAAAACGCGTCGCTGATGGTGCCGTCTTCGTCTTTGAAGCCGCCGATGGCGAGGACGTCGTCGCCCAGCTGGGCGACCATGCCGCGGCGGTGTCCGGCGGCCGGCAGCGTCGTCCACGTCGTGTGCGTGGCATCGAGCACCGCGAAGTCGGTGACGCCAGCGATGTCGCCAGCGACACGCACGAGGCCGCCGCCGACGACGACCTCGCTGCCGCGGGCGAAGCTCTGGTGTTGCTCGCGTGGGGCCGGCAGCGGCGGTCCAGGGGCAGTGGTGCCGTCGTCGGAGACGAAGACGGTGGCGGCGACGGTGGCGGCGTTGTCGGTGAACCCGCCCACGAGCAGCACGCGGCCGTCGTCGAGCAACGTCGCGCTGTGAAACTGCAGGTCGGCGGGCAGCGCGAAGTCTTGCGCGACGCCGGTGCTCGGATCGAGCAGCGTGGCGTCGTCGCGCAGAAACGCTTCGTCATCGGAGCCGCCGGCGAGCAGCACGCGTCCGTCGGGCAGCAGCGTCGCCGTGTGTTGGGCGCGCGGCAGGTAGGTGCCGCCCGTGAGCGCGGTCAGCGTGTTCGTCGACGGGTCGTAGATCTCGGGCAGGGCGATGGCGGTGGCGCTGCGGTCGGGGCTGTTGTCGCCGCCGTAGAGCAAGACACGGCCGTCGTTGAGCCGCGTCGCCGTGTGGAAGAAGCGACGCTCGGCGAGGGTCGGTCCGGGCGACGCGCGCACGCACAGCGTGGGGCCGAGCGGCGCGCTGCCCGCCGGACAGCCGCTGGGCCGGATGTCGATCTCGAAGTCGCCGTCGGTCTCGACGATCAAGAGCTGGTCGGTCACCGGCAGGCGGGCAAAGCGATCGACCTCGTCGAGAAAGGTGTCGACGCAGGCGGTGGCGGCGGCGGGGTCGCAGCCGACGTCGGCGGGGGCGAGGGCGTAGGCGACGTCGGCGTCGACGGTGCTGCTGACCGAGATGGTGAAGCTGTCTTCGCGGTTGGGACGAAAGAGAAAGAAGCGATCGCGGCGGTCGAGGTCGAAGTCGCAGGTGGCGTCGTAGTCGTTGCTCGCGCCTGCGGGAAAGGCGCCGTGGAAGACGTTGTCGACGAGGGTGACGACGATGGCGTCGCCGCAGACCTCGCCGGCTTCGCCTTCGCCTTCGCCTTCGCCTTCGCCTTCGCCTTCGCCTTCGCCTTCGCCTTCGCCTTCGCCTTCGACGAGGGCGTCGGGGACGCAGACGTCGGCGGCGCAGACGTAGCCGTCGTCGCAGTCGAGGTCGTCTGCGCAGGCGCGGCCAAAGACGTTGTCGTCGCGGACGCAGCCGCCAACGAAGCAGACGACGCAGCCGACGACGACGGCGACGACGACGAAGCGAGCGACGGCGCGGCCGACGACGCGGCCGACGACGAAGCGGCCGACGACGCGGCCGACGACGCGGCCGACGACGCGGCCGACGACGCGGCCGACGACGCGGCCGACGACGACGGAGACAGAGACGGAGACGCGCGCCATGTGTTGCTTCTCACTTGTCGACGCCAACCACCGCAAGGGAGTCCGGCGCGGGGTTGCAGGATCGATGAAATTGCGGCGAGGTTCGACGATGCTCGACGTCGGCTCCATCGTCGCCGGCCGCTACCGGCTGACGCAAAAGCTCGGCGAAGGCGGCATGGGCAAGGTCTTTGTCGCCGTGCAAGAGCCCCTCGGTCGCGAGGTCGCGCTCAAGGTCATCGTCGGCGACCTCGCCAAAGACGCGCACGCCGTCGAGCGCTTCAAGCGTGAAGCAAAGACGCTCAGCGCGCTCTCGCACCCGAACATCGTCACCATCTTCGACTTCGGCGCCACCGACGACGCGGGCGAAGCGTCCGGCACGCTGTTTTTGGCGATGGAGCTGTTGCGCGGCGACAGCCTGCGCCAACGGCTCGAGCGCGTCGGGCGCTTTTCGTCGCGCAGCTCGCTCACCGTCGTGCGCGAGGTGTGCGCCGCCCTCGCCGTCGCCCACAACGCCGGCGTCATTCACCGCGACCTCAAGCCCGACAACGTGATGTTGGCTGACGCTCCCGGTCACCCCGACCAGGTGAAGCTGCTCGACTTCGGCGTCGCCAAGTCCGTCGTCACTGAGGGCAACAAGACCCTCACGCAGAGCGGCATGGTCGTCGGAACGCCAGGCTACATGGCGCCTGAGCTCGTCCTGCAGGGCATCACCAACGAGCCGCGCAGCGACCTCTACGCGCTCGGCGTCTTGTGGTTCGAGATGCTCGCCGGGCGGCCGATGTTCTCCGCCCCGACGCCGATGGCGCTCGTGATGCGCCACGCCACCGAGAAGCCCCCGAGCGTGAAGTCCCTCGCCAGCGACATCGACGGCGACGTCAGCGACTTCATCGACCACCTGCTCGAGAAGCTCCCTGAGAACCGCCCGGCGTCGGCGCAGGCGTGCATCGAGCGCATCGATGAGCTGATCGCTGGCGGTCGTGGTCCGCTCTTGCCGCGCACGTTGCTGCCCCCGACGGCTCCGACCGACAGCAGCAGCGCCGCGTTTCGCACCGTCGACGGCACCGGCTTCTTGAGCCTGCCCTCGAGCCCGGTGATCGGGCCGGCTGCCGCGCCGCCCACGACCGCGGTGACCGCGCCGACGGGGGCGGTGCCGACGCCTTCGTCGTCATCGAACGTGGCCGCCGCCATCGTCGTCGTCGGTGTGCTCGTCTGTGCGACGGTCGCGTTTGTTGCCATCAAGCCGTGGCAGTCGACGCCGCCGCCGCCGGTGACAACGACGACGCCTCCGGTCACGACGTCTCCGGTCACGACGCCTCCGGTCACGACGACTCCGGTCACGACGCCTCCGGTCACGACGCCTCCGGTCACGACGACTCCGGTCACGACGACTCCGGTCACGACGACTCCGGTCACGACGACTCCGGTCACGACGCCTCCGGTCACGACGCCTGCGGTCACGACGCCGCCGCCGACGACCGAGACGACGACCGAGACGCCGACCGAGACGCCGACCGAGACGCCGAAGAAGAAGCCGAAGCTGACGCGCGAGCAGCTGGCGGCGCCGCTGAAAAAGGCCGACGCCGCCCTGCAAAGCTGCGCGCACGCCGAGGCCGACACGAATCCGGCAGCGCCGGCAGTGGCAACATTATCATATACTGTTACCGCGACAGGTGCGCTCGGCAATCTGACGGTTGAACCCGCAACTCTGCGCGCGCGTCCCATCGCGACGTGCCTGAAGGGAGCGCTGTCGACGCTGCGGTGGCCGGCGTCGTCGGAGTCCGCGACGGCGACGTACATGCTGGCGCTGCCGCGGCCAACAACGCCACCACCGCCGCCTGTCGTCGTCAAGACCAAGCCAAAGCTCAAGGACTGACATGATCCGCCGCGCGCTCGTCGTCTGCTGCTTCGCCTCGACCGTCGCCGCCGCGCCCGCCGCGCCGGCCCCGAAAGAGCTCGTCGACGCGGCGAAGTCCGCCGCCGGTGCTGAGCAGTACTGCCGCTCACACGATCTTTTCTTAGAAGCCTTTCGGCGCGATCCTCAAGCCAAATACCTGTACAACGCCGCCGAGGTCGCCCTCGCCGCCGACGACCGCACCAGCGCGCTGGCCCTCTATGGCCAGGTGCAAAAAGACTTCCCCACCTTCGACGCCATCGACGACGTGCGCGCGCGCTTCGCCGAGCTGGCGACGTCCCTCGCCACCGGACCGGGCACGCCCTGTCCCGCCGCCGCCGTCAGCTGCGGCGACTTCATCGTCGGCGGTGCCGAGGCCTGCGATGACGGCAACATCGTCGACGGCGACGGCTGCGACCACGACTGCGCCGTTCCTGCTGTCGTGGTCGTGCCGCCGGCTCCACCGACGGCGCCACCAGC
>JANNAY010000469.1:0-2132 GCA_031384945.1 Deltaproteobacteria bacterium | reverse complement strand
CGAAGAGTCGGTCTTACCCAGATCATAAATCTGGACGATGTTGGGGTGGCTCAACTTGGCCGCGATGCGGGCCTCGTCGAGAAACATCGAGACGAACTCTTCATCGCTGGCGAGGTGCGAGAGGATTCTCTTGAGAACGACGACCTTCTCAAAGCCCTCGAGCCCGCTCTGCTTGGCGAGAAAAATCTCGGCCATGCCGCCTGTCGCCAACCGCCGCAGCGGCTCGTAGCGATCGATCTTGCTCGGAAGGGGTTCCTGCGTCTCGCTCATGGCGACCAACCTACGAGAGCCCCGCTGACGACGTCAAAGTTGCCCTGCTTCGGCGCTCGGGCCGGTCATGTGCGCCGATGTGGTTCGGCCAGCACGGGCGACCTCAAGGAACGGTGACGACGACGGCCGCGGCGCTGACGGTGAAGGCGTCGGTGGCGGCAAAGGCGGCTTTGACGTCTTCGTCGCCGATGTCAGCGCCTTTCTGTCCGAGCGTCGGGTCGTTCTGCCAGGTCAGCGTCGCCGACCACTTGCCCGGACCCGGCGGCCGCGGATCAGAGACCCAGCTGTCGACGGCGAGGTCTTTGCCGGCGGCGATGGCGACGACTTCGCTGGTGCTGAGCGCGTTCATCATGCCGCAGCGTCCGTCGGCCTTTGTCGGCGCCGCCAACGACTTCTTCGCCTTGTCGTCGAGGGGCGCGTAGCTCCACGTCAAGATGGGCGTGCGCCAGCCGCTGTCGCTGCCGTCGCCAGGGATGACGACGACGACGGGCGCTGTGCCGACGTTCTTGAGCGCCAGGTGCGCGCCGGTGTTCGTCTTGGTCTTCGTCACCGTCAACGTCAGCTGCGGCGCTTTCGTCGTCGGCGTCGGTGTCGTCGTCGGCGTCGGCGTGAGGGGCGTGACGAAGGCGAAGAGGAGGGCAAAGGCGATCATGAGGCGGTGCCAACGGCCGGGGCCCCGTCGAGGTCTGCGAGGTCTGCGCGCAGGGCGTCGACGGCGTCGAGGATGGCGCGGGCTCTGTCGACGAAGGCCTGACCGCGCGCGTTGAGGGACATGCCCGTCGAGCGGCGGTCGAAGAGGCGCTGGCCGAGCTCGTCTTCGAGGTTCGCGATCTGGCGCGAGAGCGGGGGCTGCGAGATGTGCAGGCGGGCGGCGGCCTTGGTGACGCTGCCCTCTTCGGCGACGACGACGACGGCGCGCAGCTGATCGAGGCTCATACCGCCGACGCTAGCAAGCCCCACCACAGCCGGTGCGGCCCGCGCCATGCGATCTCGGTATTGGCCAACGACGACGACGGCGCCGACGCTGACGACATGATTGAGATCTACGGAGAGCGCGAGCGCGACGGACTGCGCGCGGCATCACGGGTCGCCGCCGCCACCCTCGCCGCCGTCATCGCCGACGTGCGCGCCGGCATGACCACCGCCGACATCAACGCCCTCGTCATCGACGACACCCGCCGCCGTGGGGCCCTGCCATCGCAGCTCGGCTACGAGGCCAACGGATTGAGGTTCACCGGCGCCGTCTGCGTCTCGCTCAACGACGTCGTCTGCCACGGCGTTCCATCGACCAAGGTGCGGTTGAAAGACGGCGACATCGTCAACGTCGACGTCACCTCTGAATTCGGCGGCTTTCACGGCGACTGCAGCGCCACCGTCTGCGTCGGCGCCGTCTCCGACGACGACAGCTTCCTCGTCGACGTTGCCTACCGCGCCCGCGCCGCCGGCATCGCCGCCGTCAGGGTCGGCGCCCGCCTCGGCGACATCGGCGCCGCCATCGTCGACACAGCCAGCGCCGCCGGCTGCAGCGTCGTCGCAGGCTTCGGCGGCCACGGCATCGGCCGACAGATGCACATGGACCCGCACGTCTCTCACGTCGGCAAACGCGGCACGGGGCAGAAGCTCGTCGCCGGCATGTGCTTCACCATCGAGCCCATGATCAACCGCGGCGGGCCCGACTTTGTCGTCGACAAACGCGACGGCTGGACGGTGCGCACCCGCGATGGCCGCAAGTCTGCCCAGTTCGAGCACACCGTCTTGCTCACCGAACAGGACGTCGAAGTGCTCACGCTGCCCGAGCCGACCCGCCCGATCCGCGGGAATAGAACGCCCGTGACAGACCCGAGACAATCTTTCTGAGGAGA
>JANNAY010000468.1:0-2575 GCA_031384945.1 Deltaproteobacteria bacterium | reverse complement strand
CGACGAAGCCGGAGAGGCTTGAGGTCTCGATGTTGTCGATGTTGAAGGTCTGCCGCAGCTCGGCCGGGTTGCCGGCGGCGTCGACGGCGACGACGACGACTTCGACGTCACCCTCGGGGCTCAGCGTCGTGTCCCACGAGGCGCGGAAGAGGCCGGTGTCCGGCTCGACGTCGACGAGGTCGCCGGCGCCCAATCCAGGGATCGTGACGGTGATGCTCTCGATGCCGTCGCTGTCGACGGCCGAGACGGCGAAGGTGACGATGTCGCTGAGGGGGTTCTCGTTCGGTGAGGTGATGGAGATCGTCGGGATGGAGTTGTTGACGACGACGTTGAGTGCAGCGTCACCCTGGTTGCCGGCCGCGTCCGTGGCGCGCACGCGGATGGTCAACGGCCCTTCTACGACGGGAGCAAGCGAGGTGTTGAGGTTGCCCTCGAGCGTGCACGTCGTCGGCGTCGCGCAGACCTTTGCAGCTGCGATGAACGTCGCCTGTGCCGGCTCGACGAAGACGAGCTCTTGGATCGCCGAGGCATCGGTCGCCGTGACCGCGACGCGCACCAACCCACCCACCGTCAACGCCGGCGTCGGCGCCGTGAAGGCCACGATGGGATCGTCGAGGTCGCCGGTCTGGTTGCCGCCTTCGCCAAAGAGCGCGCTTCGATGAGCAGCGACGGCCGCCGCGAGGTCGACGACGTCATCGGACGGGATGCCGGACGCGTTCTGCTGGCTCTCGAGGAATCGCAGCATCGACGACGCGAAGCCCTGCGGCGCGCCGCGCAGCGTGTCCGCGGTGAGGTCGACTTCGCCGACGGAGAGCCCGCCGTTGGCGCCCTGCCCGTCGAACTTGCACACACCGCCGTCATTGATGTCGCGGTTGAGCTCCGAGAGCAGTGACGACGAATTCACACGCAGCCCAGGCTCGAGGCCCGAGACGATGGCGAGCTGCTTCGCCGTCTCGGCGAGCGAGGCCAACAACAGCCCATGCCACTCGTCGGCGCCGATGCCCGATGCCGTTTGCGTCGTGAGATCGAGAGGCGTGCCCTTGCGGAAGTCGAAGCCGACGACGCCGCCGTCGGCGCTCAAGAAGTTGTTGAGCAACGTCGCCGCCGACAACGGGGCCTCGCTCGGGTCATCGCCGCGGGCGAGGTCACAGCGCACAAGTGACAAGTGCAGCGCCGTCCACGGCGAAATAAGAACCGGGGGCAAGTCGAGCTTGTTCTCGTCGCCGAAGGAGAAGACCGCGCACATCGGCTCGCCCGGTCTGACGATCGTCGACGTCGAAGGCTCGACGTAGGAGCCGCCATCGGCACATGCGACGTAGAGACCGAAGTCGGCGCCGCCGTTCTTGGCGGCCGCCTGGCTCACCTCGAACGCGAAGGCACCTTGCTCGTCGGTGACGACTTCGGCCTCGAGCTCGATGGGTTCGCCGACGCGGCCGTCATCGCCGAGCTTCGCGATGGAGACTTTCGCGCCGGTGACGGGAGTGCCCGCGGTGACGACGCCAGAAGCCTTTGGCACCCTGAACCCACCCGTGGCGTTCTCACAAACGCATTGAGGCAAGCAGAGCGCGCCAAGGCCGACGACCACCGCAAATCGCAAACGATTCATTGAACCCTCCCGTGACAACTTGTGAAGAAAGTTCGGCGGCACCGCTTGGTGGCCGCCTCATCTCGTCGAGGAAACCCCGACGAGGTCAGTTCCCGAGAGGTCGCCGCGGAGTTTTGCACCGCGTCCTTCCGCCTCTCACGTGGACCACGCCTCTCGACGTGACCCCCGGTCTCAGGCTGCTGGCCCGCTGACCTGAGTGGGTGTGCGCCGCAAAGCGGAGGTCCCACCTGGTTCGACTCTAGATGGCCGAGTGCCACGGCGTCGACGACGTCAACCGACAAATTGCAGGATGTTGCAATCGACGTCGACGACGATGACCCGCTCTTCGTTGCTTCTCTCGTTTTCACTCGACCCCCGTCGTTGAACTCTACCGCTGCTCGAACAGAAGCCAGCCGTACGTGAGCTTCTGCTTCTCGTCGGGCGACGGGATGCAGCGCGCCGTCGGGCCGCCCTTCACCGTCTCCCCCCTCGAAAGCTTCTGCAGCTTCCAGCCAGGCCGGTCGCAGTGGAGAAGGGCGTCGAGCTCGCCCAGGTCGCTCAGGGCCTTCGCCGCCTTCCCTTCCGGCGTCTCGGCCCAGACCACCGCTTCCCGCGCTTCTCCGAGGGCCTGAGCGTGCCCAGCGTCTTTTCCGATGAGGTAGGCGAACGCCCCTGCACCGAAGATGAAGCCGGCGGCGACGCCAACCCCGATTCCCACCCACTGCGCCCGCTTCGCATTCAGCCCCGCGCGGCTGTCGTTCACAACTTGAAGCACGGCCCTCGCATGGTCGGCCTTCGCCTGCTCACCATAGGTGTCGATGGTCTTCCGCAGCTCCTGACCAGCAAGCTCCTTCGCAGCAGTCATCTGCGACTTGATTTGCTTCGGAACCGTCTCGAACAGCGCGTGGTAGTGCTCGAAGGCGAGCAGAACTGAGAAGAGCGCGTCGTTGTCTTGGATCTGCAACGTTGTTTGCAAACGCTGCAGACGTG
>JANNAY010000431.1:0-2417 GCA_031384945.1 Deltaproteobacteria bacterium | reverse complement strand
CGCCGGGCATGGTGCTCGACGAAGAATCCCTCGACGCCAAAGCCAACAACTTCCTCTGCGCCGTCTGCGGCTCCGACAACGCTGCCCGCGCCGATTCCTGGGGGCTCGCCGCCCTCGACGTCTCCACCGGCGAATTCGTCGCCGTCGTCTGCGCCTCGACCGCCGCGCTCGTCGACGAAGTGCAGCGGCTCGCCCCGCGCGAGATCGTCGTCGATGCGGCGACGGCGCCGGTGCTGCAGGCGCGGTTGTCGGCGACGAAGGCCGGCGAGCCGGCGCGGCGCATCGAGCAAAAGACGGCGCCGACCAAGCCGCTGCGCACCGAGAAGCTCGGCACCCCCGACGCGATGTTGCTCGAGCCGTCGTGGAAGCCGGCGTTGTTGGCCTGCGAGCTGGCGCTGCTCTACGCCGAAGAGACCGGGCAAGGGGTGTTGCCCAAGCACCTGCGCCCGCCGCGCGCGCTCGCGCTCGAGAAGCGGCTGCTGCTCGACCAGACGACGCGACAGCACCTCGATCTGTGCGGCCCGCAGAACGATCTGCGCAAGCGCGGCACGCTGCTCTGGCACCTCGACAGAACCAAGACCGCCGCCGGTGGACGCCACCTCCTGCGCCTGCTGCTGCAACCCTCGGCCGACCGCGCCGAGATCGAGGGGCGGCTCGATCGCCTGCAGGTGTTGGTCGACGATCCGATGCTGCGCGGCAAACTCGTCGACGCGCTCGGCGGCGGCGACGTCGAAAGACTCGTCGCCCGCGCCGCCAACGGCCGCGCCGGCCCGCGTGATCTGTTGCGTTTGCAGCAAGCGCTCTTGCGCTTTCCTGTGATTGCAGAAGCCCTGTTTTCGCACGAGTCGTGGGCGCAGCAGATCGGCGTGCTCGCCGACGCCATCGAAGCCTGCAGCGTCGTCTGCGCCGAATTCGGCCGCGCCTTGCGCGACGACTGTCCCGCCGTTCTCGGCGACGACCGCGCCTTTGCCGAGGGCTACGACGCCAGCCTTGACGAGCTGTGGACCCTGCAGGCCGGCGGCCAGTCGGCCATCGCCGCCCTCGAGGCGCGCGAGAAAGAGCTGACCGGCATTCCATCGTTGAAGATCAGATTCAACAATGTCTTTGGTTGGTATCTCGAGGTGACCAAGGCGAACCAGGCCAAGGTGCCCGAGCGGTACAAGCGCAAGCAGACCATCGCCAACGGCGAGCGCTACGTCACCGACGAGCTCGCCGCCCTCGAAGAACAAGTCGACGGCGCCGACGGCAAACGACGTCGCCGCGAAGGCGAGCTCTTCTCGAAGCTGCTGGCGCTGATCACGCAGCACGCCCGGGCCGTGCTCGACGCCGCCGCCTTTGTCGCCGGCGTCGACGCCGCCGCCGCCCTCGCCGAGGTCGCCGTCGCGACGCGCTGCGTGCGTCCCGTGCTCGTGCCCAAAGAAGAGCGACGCCTCACGCTCGAAGACGTGCGGCATCCGGTGGTCGAGCGCTTCGCCGAAGAGCGCGGCGAGCCCTTCGTGCCGGCCTCCATCAAGCTCGACGATGCTGATCAGATCCTCATCGTCACCGGACCGAACATGGCGGGCAAATCAACGCTGATGCGGCAGGTGGCGTTGGCGCAGGTGTTGGCGCAGTGCGGCTGCTTCGTGCCGGCCCGCTCGGCCGAGCTGTCGTTGTGCGACCGCGTCTTTACCCGCGTGGGTGCCTCTGACGACATCGCCTCAGGACGCTCGACCTTCATGGTCGAGATGACCGAGACCTCGCACATCTTGCGCGGCGCCACCGCGCACTCGCTGGTGCTGCTCGACGAGATCGGGCGCGGCACGTCGACGTTCGACGGCCTCGCCATCGCCTGGGCCGTCGCCGAGCACCTGCACGACACCACCGGTGCGCGCACCATGTTCGCGACCCACTACCACGAGCTCACCGCGCTCTCTGAGCACCTGCAGCGGCTGAAGAACGTGCACGTCGTCGTCAAAGAGTGGGGCGACGATGTCGTCTTCGTGCGCACCCTCGAAGACGGACCAGCAGGCCGCAGCTTCGGCATCCAGGTCGCGCGCCTCGCCGGCTTGCCCGCCACCGTCGTCGCCCGCGCCAAAGAAGTGCTCGCCCACCTCGAGGGCGAGCCGCCAGCGCCGCTCGCTGACGGTGCGAAGCACAGCGGCTTGCCGAAGACGCAGAAGAAACCGCCGTCGAACCAGCCACAGATGTCGCTGTTCACGCCGCCCGCCGTCATCGACGACGCCGCCGTTGTCGTCGTCGATGAAAAGGCGCGTCAGCTGGTCGAGCGGCTGCGCGCCGTCGACGTGAACCGCATGACGCCGCTGCAGGCGATGAACGCCCTGGCCGGCCTGATCGACGAGGCGCGCAAGACCTGATCACGAGAGCCCGCGCGAGGCCCTGAAGTGGCTTTGGACTTCAGGAGCCTCGTGCCTGGG
>JANNAY010000405.1:0-10611 GCA_031384945.1 Deltaproteobacteria bacterium | reverse complement strand
CCGCCGAGGCCCGCGCCCGCAAGCGCGAGAAGCGCCTCTTGCAGAACGCCGGCGTCTGAGCCTGCTTCTTGCCCGTTTTGGGCGTCCGCTCATGTCGACGCTCATGAACAGCCTCTTGAAGACGCCCCCGCTGCTCCCCCGCAGCCGGGGCGTCTTTGTTGTTTCAGCGCTGGTGTTGGCGGTGCTGGCGGCGACGTCGGCGGTGGCCCAAGGGCAGCCGAACAAGGCCGACGACGACGACGACGTGGTCATCCTCGACGACGGCGAAGTCAAAACCGACGAAAACGGCGCCATCATCCTCGGCGACACCTCGTCCGGGTCTGGCGACGACGACGAGATGATCATCATCGTCGACGACGCTTCGGCGCCGTTGCCGACGGCGACGCGGGCCTCGGGTCCGCTCGGTCGCACATGGGAGGCCTGGCACATCGCCGCCGACACCGAGATGTTCGCGTCGGGGCAGACCATCGACGCCGCTGATGGCACGTGGCGCCTGCTGGGCTCGACGTGGGTCGAGTCGTGGTTGTTGCCGGCGCCAAACCTCAGCTTCTACGGCACCGCCTTCGGCCGGGTCGCCTTTGACGGCACGCCGGCGGGCAAGCTGCACGCTTTTGCCGACGTGTACGAGCTCTACAGCAAGATCACCGTCGACCGCGCCACCGTGAACCTGGGTCGCATCGTCGTCCCGTGGGGGCGCACCCTGGGCACCGGCTTCGGCGATCGTTTGCACCCGCCTGATCTCCGGCGCGGTCCGCCGTTTCCTGATCCGGCCCGCGCGAAGCAGCCGCAGATCGGCGCGCAGGTGAAGGGCGCCCTCGACATCGTCGGCCTCGAAGGCGTCGCCTTTGTCTCGTGGGAGCCGTCCGAGGGCTCGCTCGCCGCGGCCAACCAGGGCGGCGCGCGCCTGGGCCGCTACCAGACCGCGCTCATTCGCTCGCCGGTGCGCGCCGGCGGGCTGCTCGATCAAGAAGACACCGAGAAGCTGCGCGCGCTGCCGAAGCTGGCGGATCCGACGTTGGCGGCCCGCGCCTGGCGCCGCGTCGGCGAGCTCGACATCACGGCTTCGGTCGCCTGGCACTTCGACGAGACGCCGACGTTGAACCTGACCCCCGACGTCAGAAAGGCCCTCGCCGAAGAAGCCCTCGCCCTCAGAGGCGTCGTCGACATCCCCGCCCCCGGCCCTGCCTGCGGTGGCGACACGTCTCTCACATGCATCGGCGGCCGCGACACGCTGACGTACCAGCGCACCTCATCGTTCTCGCTCGACGCCTCGTGGGGCCTCGGCCTCGTCGTCGTCAGAGCCGAAGCCACAGCCTACCCGCGCTTCGGCGACGGCGAAAATTCATGGGGCGGCAAGACGGCGCTCGTCGTCGACGCCGAAGGTCTCCGCTCGATCCAGACCTCGCAGGTCTCGGCTGCCGTCGCCGTCGAGGGCCAGCTCGGCCCCGCCATCGATGGGTCTTTGGAGCTTTTCAATGTCATGTGGGACGGTGTTCCCAAAGACGCGAGACTGTGGGGGGTCGAGGTGCTCGACAACCAAGAGCTCGGCGAAGATGTGCCTGAGCTGCGCGCGGTCAACCGCCTGGCGGCGGGCGCTCACGTCGGTGGCGCCCTCTTCGAGGACAAGGTCTTGTGGAAGCTGCGCGGCGAAGCGGGCTTGCTGCAGCCTGACGTCTTGTTGTCGGCTGAGGTGAAGTACCGCCTTCCATTGTTTGATTTGTACGTCGGTGGACGCAGCGATTTGTTCACCGGCTTCCCCGGCTCTCCGGGATGGATGCGGCAAGACGCGTCGTTGTTGGGCGTCTTTCTCGGCGAAGGCGCGTGACCTCCCGCGCCCGAAACCGGGGCGGCGTGAAGGCCAGCCCGGAGACCTCACCCTCGCTTCGCTCGACCTCTCCACGGCCGCTCGCAAAGCCTCGCTGTGGAGAGGTGAAATCAGGGTGCAGAGATTGCGTGTGTCGTGGCCCTCGCGGTGGGCGTCGTCGGCTCGCTGCACGAGAGCGAGAGTTCTGCGCGCCGACCTGCGATGAGGCCGCCCGCAGGGCAAATCAGAAAATTCTGGCCGGCCCAGCGCGCTCAACGACGACGCTGCTCGTCGCGGCCGGAGCGCCATGCTGCTCGCGCACGGGCAGGGCTCAGCCGTGATCAAATATTTGGGGAGCAAGCGGCGGCTGATCGGGCTCATCGAAGAGGCCGTCGCCGCCATCGACCGCGGCATCGCCCGCGACCGGGGCGGCGTCGAGGTCGTCGTCGACCTCTTCTCGGGAACGTCGCGCGTGGGCATGGCGCTCAAACGTCGCGGCTACGGCGTGTGGTCAAACGACATCAACGCCTACGCCCTCGTGCTCGCCCGCGCCTACGTCGAAGCCGACGCCGAAGCTGTCAGAGGCGAGGTCGAAGCCCTCGTCGACGAATTCAACGCGCTGCCCGGACAACATGGCTGGTTCACCACGACGTACTGCGAGAACGCGCGGTTCTTTCAGCCGAAGAACGGCGCGCGCATCGAAGCCATCCGCATGGCGATCGCCAAGAAGGGCCTGTCGCCGCTGGTCGAGGCCGTGCTGCTGACGTCGCTGATGGAGGCCGCCGATCGGGTGGACTCGACCGTCGGCGTGCACATGGCCTATCTCAAAGCGTGGGCACCCCGCAGCAACAATGACCTGTTGTTGCGCGTACCCGACCTGATCCCTGTGCCAAAAAACAGGACATGTCGCGCCACCCAGATCGACGCTGTCGAGGCCGCCTCTGTTGTCAAAGGCGATGTCATCTACCTTGATCCACCATACAACCACCACAGCTACCTTTCCAACTATCACATTTGGGAAACGCTGGTGCAGTGGGACCATCCAGAGGTCTATGGGGTGGCGCAGAAGCGTGTCGAGTGTCGCGCGCGCAAGAGCGCCTTCAACACCAAGGCGGGCTTCAAGACAGCGATGGCTGCGATGATCGCCGCCCTCGACGCCCGCGCCTTCGTCGTCAGCTTCAACGACGAGGGTTACGTCACCCGCGACGAATTGATCGCGCTGCTCGAGACGCGCGGTGCGGTGTCAGTGGTCGAGCACGCGGGGCACCCGCGCTACGTCGGCGCGAAGATCGGGCAGTTCTCGCCGAGCGGTGAGCGCGTGGGCGAGGTGACGCACACCGAGAACACCGAGTTTCTGTTTATCGTCGACGTGCAGACACCACCGCGGCGCTGAGCCGGAGGCTTCAATGACCGAGACGCGCCAGGCCGAGTTTGACCCGAAAGTAAAAGCGTACATTTTTCTCTACGTCGCCTTCGCCCTCGTCGCCAGCGTCGTCGGCATCGTCGCCTTGCCGTTCTGGTTGCTCGGCGTCGGGCAGGTGGTGAGCGACCGCTTCTTTCACACGCTCAAGCTGCGGCTCACGCCGCGCCAGCTGCTCTTCTCGAAGGGCCTGGTGTTTCGCGTCGAGAAGACCATCCCCCTCGAGAACATCCAGGACGTGTCGTTCATGGGCGGTCCGGTGCTGCGCGCCTTTGGGCTGACGCAGATTCAGGTCGAGACCGCGGGCGGTGGTGGCCCAGGACGACAGGGCGAGATGAGCATGATCGGCGTCGTCGACGCCGAGTCGTTCAAGGCGGCCATCCTCGATCAGCGCCAGAGCTTGTTGGAGCAGAAGCACCTGCTGCCAGCGGCGACGACGACGCCCGTGCCGACGACGACGATGACGGCGACGATGACGGCGACGACGGACGAGCAGCTGCAGCTGCTGCGCGACATCAAGCAAGAGCTGATCGAGATCAAGCAGGCGCTGGTGAAGCCGCCCGCATGAACGCCACCGTCGTCGTTGTCGTTGCGTTTTGCGCCGCGACTCAGCCGATGCAGCAGCCGACGCAGCCGACGCAGCCGACGCAGCCGACGCAGCCGACGCTGCCGTGCGCGGACTGCCACCGCGTGATCGCTGACGAGCACGCGCGCTCGCGCCACGACGACGCCGCCGACAACGCCGTCTTCGCCGCCGGCTTCGCGCGCGAGCCCCACGATCGCTGCATCGCCTGCCACGCTCCCACCCGCCAGCTGCGCGGCACGACCCACGACGGCGTGAGCTGCGCGGCCTGCCACGTGCGCGATGGCGTCGTCTGGTCAGCGCGCAGCGCGGCCGGCTACGGACACGCCGTCGCCGTCGACGACGCTCTCGCCGACGAACGCGCCTGCGCCGGCTGCCACGAATTCGACGCGCACGAGAAGGTCGACGGCGTCGAGCGCCTGCTGCCCGGCGTGCCGATGCAGACAACGGTCAGCGAGTGGCGCGCCTGGCGCGCGGCCCTCGGTCCCGGCGACGAAGCCAAGAGCTGTCAGGACTGCCACATGCCGCGCGACGTCTTTGGCCACGCCAGACACGACGTCGTCAAAGGCGCCCACGACGTCGGCGCCCTCAGAGACGCCCTCGTCGTCGACGTCGAAGCCGGCGCGTCAGGCGATGAGGTCGTCTTTTTATCACGCGGCGTGGGCCACGACTTTCCCACCGGCGATGTGTTTCGGCGGCTACTTGTGAGCGTCGACGACGTCGTCATCGCCACGTTTGATCGCAGGGCACCGCTGCGTCCGTTCGAGGCGCGCACGGTGCGCTTGCCACAGCGGGCGCGCCGCTTGGTCGTCACCTACCACTACGCCGACGACGCCGAAGAAGAGCGCGGCGTCGTCTCGTACGAAGAGCTCGTCGTCGTCATCGCCGACATCACCTTGCGGGGTCGCTGAATGTTGCTGTCGTTGTTGTTGCTCACGTCGGGCGCGTTTCACGAGCTGCACGCCGAGCAGGCGTCGTCGTCGTCGTTCTTGAAGAGCAACTGGAACAAGTACGAAGAGAACTACCACCCTGGCTACGTGCTCGATGACGACGCGAAGACGGCGTGGGTCGAAGGCAAAGACGGCGACGGCGCGGGCGAGTCGCTGACCCTGCCGTTGTCGACGCTGTCGACGGCGAAGCAGCTGAAGCTGTCGATCCGAAATGGCTACCAGAAGTCGAAAGACCTGCTGACCGCCAACGGCGCGCCGTCGACCATCACCGTCGTCGTCGTCGACAAGGGCGGACAAGAGACCGCGCGCCGGCAGTTCACCCTCGCGCGCAAGATGGGCTGGCAAGACGTCGTCGTCGACCTCGGCGGCAAGGGCGTCGCCGCGGTCACCGTCGTCGTCGACGCCGTCACCGCCGGCCGCGTCTACCAAGACACCTGCATCTCAGACATCAAGGTCTTCGTCGACAGCGACGTCGCCTACAACGCCAAGGCCGAAGCGGCGAAGCACACCGCGTTTGCAGCGTGGAAGAAAGAGCGGCTGAAGACGGCGGCGTACTTCGCGAAGCTGCCGCCGGCGTATCCGTGGGCGTCGACGTCGTTCGTGGGCAGCGATGACGAGGTGCACCGCGGTCCGTGGCGCGAAGCGGCGACGAAGAAGATTCAGCCGCTGCTGCAACAAGGCGTGGTCGCCTTGCTCGACGCCAAAGACGCCCGCGTCGGCGCCCTCGACGAGGCCACCGACCGCGACGACTTCGCCCGCTTGCTGGCGTTGCGCGCGGGTCCGCGTCCGGCGTCGTCGCTGCTGCGGCGGGTCGAGAGCGTGAAGGGGCGACCGCCGCTGCCCGACGGCGTGACGCTGGGCGGCGTGATCGGCGCGTTCTTGTCGCGCGAGCACATGGTCTTGAGCGAGCCCGTCGCTGGTGCTGCACCGCGCAGCGAAAAGGTGATGCGCAACATGCCCAGCATGCCCGAGCTCGGCATCGTGCCGGACCAGATCGGCGCGGTGACGCTCAGCGACGCGGTCGTCGACGGCAACGACCTCTACGTCGTCGTCCACAGCAGCGTGCAAGAGCGAACGGTGACCGAAGAGACCACCCACTGGCTCTTTCGCTACAACGACGCCGGGCGGCTGCTGCGCGCCGTGAGCCTGCAGGCCTCGCAAGAGACCACCGGCTACATGATTGAGCACCCGACGCCGAAAGACTTCGTGACGACCACGACGCCAGGCGAGCGCTTTCGGCGCTTGCGCTTGACGGTGAACGCCGCCGGCAAGATCGACCTCGTCGATGACGTCGAAGGCGGCGTCTTCTGCGGCTACTGGCTCTTCATCGACGACGACGCCCACGACGCGAGCGATCCGTGCGTGATGTTGGTGAAGCGCCGCCGTTTTGTGCCCGGCTGAAAAAAAAAGACGGCGGCGTCGGTGAAGACGCCGCCGTTCGCTGTGACGTCAGGGCGTCACAGTCCGTCGCAGATCTCGATCGTCACCTTGGGCGTCTTGCATTCGCCTTCGGGGAAGACACAGAGGCTGCCGAAGCAGTCGAAGTCTTCGGTGCAGGTGTTGCCTTCGCTGCAGAAGCCGTCGGTGCAGGCGTCGGGGCATTCGTCGTCGAAATCGCAGACGTCGCCGCCGACCGCGCAGCTGCCTTGCGAGGCCGTGCAGAAGCCGCCCTTGCACTCGCTGTCGTCGGTGCAGACGTCGCCGTCGTCGCCGAGCTCGGGCTTGGCGCACTCGCCGTCGGCGTTGCAAGAGAGACCCGGCTGGCAGCCGTTGAAGCCTTCGTCGGCGCACGAGTCGCCTTCGCCCGTGAGAGACTTGCACTTGCCACCGACGGCGAACTCGTCTTCTTCTTCTTCGTCGCCTTCGCAGCTGCCGAAGTCGGCGCATTCGATGCTGCTCAAGCAGTCATCGCCGGCCTTGACGGTGCCGCGCGTGAAGCCGCGGTTGGCGAGCGCCAGGCATTCCGCATCACGCTCGTCGACGAGGAAGACGATCGCGCTGAACGACAGGCCCTGCGGACCCGCCAGGCCCTGGCTGTCGCACGAGTCGATCGCGGCGCGGCGGTCGGCGGTGCAGCGGTCGGCGGCTTCGGCGTCGTAGGTGGCGGTGCCGCGGTCGACGGCTTCGGCAGCGACGGCCATGAAGCCGCTGATGGTGTCGCTCAGCTCTTCGTTGCACGCAGCTTCATCGGGCGCTTGCGAGAACGCGCCAACGACGGCGCGCTCGGTGGGCGTGCAGCAGCTGTATTGGAAGCGACACAGGTTGTGGATGATCGTCTGCGTGTAGTTCTTCGGGTGCGTCGGCGGATCGCACGAGGCGATGGCAGCGACGAAGCCGACGGCGGCGGTGACGGCGAGAAACGGGCGTGTGAAGTTGTTCATCGGCGTGCTCACTTGCCGTCGCAGATTTCGACTTTGGCAGCGTCGCCGCAGGTCGAGGTGAAGTCGAACTCGCAGAATTCGAAGTTGGCTTCGTCGCAGTCAGCGTCGGCGGTGCAGGCGTCGCCGGACTCAGAGCAGGTCTGCACTTCTTTCTCGACGCAGTTGCCGCTCTCGCATTCGAAGCCGCCGTCGCATTCGTCGCCCTTGCCGCCAAGCTTGATCTCTTCGCACTTCTGATCGCCGGTGTCGGCGTCGAAGCCGCAGGTCAGGCCGGCCTGGCACACACCGGTGTCGGAGCAGTCGTCGCCCTTGCCGGCAGCGGCGACGCATTTGCCGTTGACGTTGACGACGATGTCGCCGTCGTTTTCGCCGTCGTCGGCGCTGCGGTCGCAGAAGCCCTGGTCAGCGCACTCGAGGTCGTCGGTGCAGTCTTTGCCGTCTTTGACGAGGCCCTTGGTGAAGGCGCGGGCGAAGCCAGCGGAGCAGGCGGCGTCGGGGGCCGGGCGCAGCACGGCTTGCGCGTCGCAAGAGTTGGCGGCCTCGGTGAGCTTGTTCATGCACTCGTCGGCGAGCTCGGTGTCGACCTCGGCCTTGCCGGCGTCAACGGCGGCTTTGGCGCGCTGGCCGAGCAAGGTGCTCGAGCCACCGGTCTCGAGGCCTTCTTCGACGCAGGTGGCTTCGTCAGCAGCGCCGGAGCCGCCGACGGCCTGGCGCTCGACGGCGAGGCAACAGCTAAAGAGGAAGTGACATTGGGCCCGCAGCGCCGTCTCGGCGATCTGGTCGGGCGCGTGGGGAAAGAACGTGTTGAAGCAACCGGCAGCAGCAAAAACACCGGCGGCACCGGCAACAAACAATTTCGACTTCATGTGAATCCCTCGGTTGGCCAGCAGGGGCCAGGCGCGACACAGCACCGAACGTACCAGCGAACACGGCCACGCAGGCGCATTGGAATGCGCCGAAACGCTCGGTCTCATCCGTGCGAGGTGTGTGATGCCCGTGGGTTTTTGCGCGCTATGACGTCGACGTCGTTACTGCCGCACGACGATGGTGGCGGGCTCAGAGACCGACGGACGGCGCAACAAGGCCGCCTGCACCGTGTGCTTGCCGGGCTGCAGCGTCCAACGCGCTTCGAAGGGAAAGCTGGCCCGCGCCACCGGCGTGCCGTCGACGAGAAAGATGACCTCTTCGTCGCGTCCGCCGTCGACGTCGGCGCTCAAGCGCACGGTGGCGAACGCCGGCGGCGTGTCGGGATCGAAGGTGTAGCGCACGCCGTCTTTGGGCTCGGTCAACACGATCGACGTCGGTGTCTCGTCGTCACCGCCGCACAAGCGCGACGCTTTGGTGGGCGCCAGCTCGAGTCGCTTCTGCCGCGCCCAGCGTTGGTATTCGGGCGGCAGCGCCGTCACCGCGCGGCGCTCGACGACGTGCGAGGGGCAACGCGCGTTGGCGAGATCGCCCGTGCGCACGTCGATGGCCACGCGCTGGTGCCAATCACAGGTCTGGTGCGGCGCTGTGCCTGGTAAGAAAATCTCGCTCTTCTTGTGCGGGCATTCTGCACCAGCGAGCTTGCCCGACAGCGCGCAGATGACCCGCTCTTCCGATGACGATGGCAGAGGCATCGACTGGGGCAGCGGCTTGTACCGCTTCCATCCAGGCAACAGTGTTTCGATGATGTCGTGGGCGGCGTCGGCGGTGCCGGCGAGGCCGCCGAGGTGGTTCATGCGGCGCCAGTCGTGGTTGCCGACCCAGACCACCACCAACATGCGATCGGTGTAGGCCACCGTCCAACCATCGCGAAAGCCTTGCGAGGTGCCGGTCTTGACGGCGACGGCGACGTCGAACGACAGCGCGCTGCCGTCGGGAAAGCTCGGCTTGCGCGCCTCGTCGTCGGCGAGGATGTGCGTCATCAGGTCGGCGGCGTCGCTCGACAACAGGCGCTTGCCCTCTAGCGGCGCGCCGCTTCGATCGAGCGCTGGCGGGTCGATGTCGGCGAAGCGCAGGGCCTTGGTGACGCCGTGGTTCTGCAGCGCGAGGTAGAGGTGCGCGAGCTCTTCGGGCGTGACGTGCAGGTTGCCGAGGGCGAGGCCGAGGCCGTAGCGACCCGGTTCGAAGCTGACGCCGTCGACGCCGCCGTCGTCGAGCAGCTCGAGCATGCGCTCGACGCCGACGTCGCCGAGCACGCGCAGGGCCGGGATGTTGCGCGAGTTGCCCAGCGCTTCGCGCAAGGTCATCGGGCCGAGAAAGCTCTTGTTGATGTTCTTTGGCAGGTAGCTCTTGCCGTGCTCGTCGACGACGTCCATCGGCACATCGGCCAGCGTCGTCGCCGCCGTGTACGTCGTCGCCGAATTCGTCCGCACTGCTGGATCGACGGCGAGGCCATAGAGAAACGGCTTGAGCGTCGAACCCGGCGAGCGGCGGGCGCGGTTGTAGTCGATGGCGCCTTTGTTCGCGTCGTCGAAGTAGTCGACGGAGCCGACCCAGGCGCGGACCTCGCCGGACTCGGTGTCGACGACGATGGCGGCGGAATTCGTCGCTCCGAGCGCGCGCACGTCGTTGAGGTTCATCTGGATGATGTGCTGCACCTGCTGCTGCACCTCGAGGTCGAGGCTGCTCTTCACCAGCGTGATGGCGGGCTTCGTCAGCCGCGCGGCTTTCACTTCGTCGGCCATCAACAGCGAATAGTGCAGCGCGCTCTCGGGCCGCGGACGGCGGTCGACGAGGCCAAGGTCAGAGGCGGTGGCGACGTCGAAGTCGTGGTCGTCGAGGTAGCCGCGGTCGTGCAACTGTTTGAGAATGCGGTGGGCGCGCGCCAGTCCGCGTCGACGACCGGCCTCGGTGAAGGGTCCCATCTTTGTGGGTTGTTGCGGCAGCCCGGCGAGCCAGGCGGCCTGCAACCACGACAGGTCTTCGACGGGCTTGTCGAAGTAGAAGCGTGCTGCGCGTGAGGCGCCGTGCACGCGTGCTCCATACGGGGCGAGCGTGAGGTAGTGGCGCAAGAGGGCGTCGTGTCCGAACTCTCGCGTGAGCAACATCGCTTCGCTCGCTTCAAGAAGCTTCGAAACGAGATCGCGGCCGCGGCCCGACTGCATGCGCGCCACCTGCATCGGGATCGTCGACGCGCCCGACACCACGTGCAGCGCCTCGAGGTTCTGCTTCATCGCGCGCAGAAGTGACGGACCGTGCACGCCACCATGTTCGTAGAAGTGTCGATCTTCGGTCTCGAGGGTCGCGACCACGAGGCGCAGCGGCAGCACGTAGGGCAGGGGCCAGTAGCCGAAGCGGTCGTTGCCGGTGCCGCCTTCGACCTCGGTGAGCGGCACATTGTGGCGATCGACCACCAGCGTCGACGGCGGCGGCGTCACCAACTTCGTCTCGAGGGAACCAACGAAGAAGGTGCAGGCGACGACGAAGACGCAGAAGGATGCGGCGAGGATCTTCGTGTCGCGCGAAAAGGCCCCCCCGGCCCCCCGCAA
>JANNAY010000401.1:0-3835 GCA_031384945.1 Deltaproteobacteria bacterium | reverse complement strand
CCGCCGAGGCCGAGGTGGCGCTCTTCGGTGCTGCGCTGGCGTGGCGCGGGCACGTCGTCGGGCGACAACAGTGGATAGCGATCGTCGCCGCGCGACTCGGCCATCGCGATGCCGAATTCTTCGGCGGCGATGAAGAAGTCTTCGTTCGACAAGCCGAGCTGCTGGTAGAGCGCGCCCCGCACCTGCCCCGCCGACATGCGCGTCACGTGCACGGCGTCCTTGTCGGGATCGGGGCTGCGGGCCTGCGCCGACAAGCCATCGATCCACAATGTGACGTCGTCGACAGACAAGCTCGCGCTGCCGTCGCTGACGAGCTGCGCGTAGCTCGGTCCGCTGATGGGCATCTGCGTGAACGCGCCGGTGCCGCTGCCGAGCAACAGCTTCACGAGCTCGCTGCCGGCGCCGTCGCCGGGGGTGACGTAGCGGGGGTCGGCGACCACCAGGCTCTGGAAGGCGTTGATGTCGGCGAAGAAGCCGCGCTCGCCGCTCGCGTGACAGCCCACGCAGCTCGGCGTCAGCGCCTCAAAGACGCGGACCGTCTCAGCCGACGCCGTCGTCGGGCACGTCGTCTGGTTCGTCGTGTCCTTCTTCGTGGTCGTCGCGGGACAGGCGGCGATGAGCACCGCAGACAGAGACAGCAGCCGCTTGATCACGGTCGTCATCACAGGCCCCGCGAAAAGGCGTCGCTGTCGACGAGGGTGTGGATGAGGGGCCGCACGGTGCGGCCGTGGGCGACGAAGTCTTTGACGAGGACGTCGAGGTAGCCGGCCTCTTTGGTGGCGTCGATGTCGCGCCCGAGCACGGCCTTGTGCAGCTGGCGGACGACGCAGCGGTCAAAGGCGCCGGCGGCGATGATCATCTTGGCGAAGCCCAGCGGCCCGATGGTGCCGTCGCTCGTCTGTCCGAGCAGCGTCTGGTCCGGCGGCAGGTAGTCGATGAAGACGACCTCGTCGTTTACGGCGGCTTCTTCGTCGGTGACCGGCGTGAGCTTGGTGCCCGGCGTGTACCAGCGGTTCCACTGCGAGAACGGTTCGCTGCCGAACGGATATTCGCCGGTGCGCCAGCGGGGCTCGAAGTGCCACTTCGTGCCGACGCCGGGCATCAGGTAGGCCGCGCCGAAGCCCTCGAACGCGTTGCCGATCTTTGCCCACCGCTTGAAGTGGATGGCCGACGGATCGATGCGCCGGTGACAATGCTGGCAGCTGCCTTCAGCGGCGGGGTCGCGCTTGAATTCATTGAACGTGATGCCCTGCGGCGGGTCGAGCTGCTCGCAGGCCAGCGTCTCGAGGGCCCGGGCCGCCCGCAGCCGCTCGCGCGGATAGCCGTCGAGAAAGCCGAGGCTCGTGAGGATGCCGGCGGCGGGGATGCCTTCGAGCACGCGGGTGTCGGTGCGTGGGTCGAACTTCGTGTCGCGCGCCGCGAGGAAGAAGGGGTTTCGCGTGCTGACGTCATAGGCGCGCCAGCTCTGGGCGTCGCCGTCCTCGTGCAGCGGGTCGTGGTCGTCGTTGGCAAACGACTCGGTCTTCCACCAGCTGTCGTCGTCGTAGACGTCGAGGCGGCCGCCGACGATGCCTTGCGAGACGTAGGCGGCCTGCACGTTGGTCGTGCCCACCGAGATGTGTCCGGCGATGAGCTCGGTCATCGGCAGGTCGAACCACGCGAGATGCGCGAACAGCCGCGCGGGCTCTTCGGCCAGTTGACGACGCTGACCCTCGCCATTGAACGCCAGGAAGTCTTCGTTGCCCGTATAGAATTCGAAGTCGGGGTGGCAGCGGATGGCGTGGGGTCCGCAGCCGCAGCCGCCGGCGGGGGTGCCGGCGCAGTCGATGGTGGCCGGGCTGCCATTGACGTTGGCGGTGGCGGTGGCGGCGTCATTGGCGGCGCTGCCGACGAGGACGGCGGTGGCGCCGGGGTCCCACCACGGCTCGATCGACGCCGTCGGTGCGTCGGCGACGTCGCAGGGGTTCGCTTCGCGGAATTTGTACCAGGCGCCGGGTCGCGCCGTCGTGTCGTCGCAGCGCGTGAGGGCTTGCTGCTGCTGCGCGCCGTACTCGGGCGCATCGGCGGTGGGCGCGATGAGCGGGATGTTCAACCACTCGAGGCCGCGCCCCAGCATCACCTCGTAAAAGGCGGGGTCGGCGAGCGCGTCGTCGACAAAGGCGCGCACGAAGGCCCGCTGTGCGCTGTCGTCGCCGGCGGCCTGCAGGGCATCGAGCTCGGCCAGGGTCGGCGGCGTGCCGCGCAGCACCAGCGCAGCCCGGCGCAACAGGCGACCTGGTGGCAGCCGATCGTCGACGACCGCGCCGTCGTCACCGCCGTCTGTCGTCGTCGGCGCCGCACAAGCGGCAGGAGCTGGAGCAGCAGACGACGCCGGAGCGTCGATGCAGGCGCCGCCCGCCAGCGCCGCGAGAAAGAGAGAGACCGGGCGAAGCATGCCGCGAGCACACCACGTTCCGTGCCGATCTGGCGACCTCGAGCCGACGCGCTGTTGCTGGCGTGGCGGCCACCGCTGGGGCCTGCCCACCCCAACATGCGGCGACGCCGGGCCGGAAGCTGGGGTCTGCAGCCCACACCTTCGTCATCGCTCCTCACCCCGTGGGGCCCCGGAACCTCACGCTCGCGACGGCACTCAGAGCGTCGCGCCGAAGGTGCCCTCGACGCCGACGAGGGCGTGGGCGGTCGCGTAGTCCCAGTCGAGGCTGTAGCCCTGCTTTTTGGGAAACACGCCGGGCGCGTAGTCGGGAAAATTCGTCAGCTGGGCGGCGGCGCCGACGTCGACGAAGGCGCGGACGGCGGCCTCGGCAGGAAAGCGCAGGGTGAGGGACGCGGACGAGCGCCGAAGCTCGCGGCGCTCGGCGAAGTCGAGGGCCGGGTGGGTCGGGCCGGCGACGTAGCTGTCGTCGCCGTAGAGCACCTCGGTGAAGTCGAGGCGCAGGCGCGCGGCGACGGCGGCGTCGTCGGGTCCGACGGTGGCATCGGCGCCGAGGCTGAAGCGCTGTTCGACGCGTGAGTAGTAGCCGGCGTAGACGTCGTCGACGAAGCGGGCGCGGTAGCCGAGGTCGAGGTCGACGCCGAAGGGCAGCGCCAGCGCGACCTCGGGCTCGAGGTCGACGCCGTGAAACACCAGCAGCGGGTTCGGGTCGGCGCCGCCAGGCCCCGCGTGGGTGGCGCCGCTGCCAGCGTCGCGGGCGAAGACGAAGAACCACTCGCGGCGAAAGACGGCGCCGCCGAGGCTGGGCTTGAGCGAGCCAAAGGTGGTCTTGAACGAGGCGGCGAGGGTGTGCTCGTCGCGATCCCTCGGCGTCAGGTGGTTGGGTCGCTCGAGCGGCTGAAAGGCCGGGTCTTGCACCGACGCCGTGCGAACGAAGTCGTATTTGAGACGTGCGTAGGTCTTCGACCACGGCACCGCGAGCACACGCGCGCCGGCCATGATCTCGGTGCTGCTGCGCCGGTCTGTGGCGAGCAGGACGTCGTCGGCGCCGTCGGGCTGGTAGGGATCGAGCCACTCCGGACGGTCGTGGCCGGCGAGGCCGACCTCGACGACGCCGCGCAGCTGGCGCCACGGCCGCAGCTCGAGCTGCAGCGACGACGACGCGTCGGTGCGGTTCAGGTGCCCGCCCCAGGTCTCTCTGTGCTCGATCTTCGACGGCAGCGACAGCTCGGCGAAGAACAAGCGCAGCGCGGGGGCGACCTCGGCGGCGACGACGTTGGCGACGGCGGGGCTGCCGTCGACGGTGCGGTGGATGCCGTCGCCGGTGACGACGCCTGCGCCGAGGCGGGCTTCGCCCGAGACGGCGAAGGCTGCGGCGCTGTCTTCGTCGTCGGCCTGCTTCTT
>JANNAY010000393.1:0-3490 GCA_031384945.1 Deltaproteobacteria bacterium | reverse complement strand
CGGGGGGCCTTCTCCGCGCGCGCTCATTCTCGAGTCCGGCCGCGCGGCCATCGACGACGCCCGCGAACGCGACGCCCGCGCCGCCGTCGACGACGACCGCGCCAACGACCTCGAAGCCCGCGGCGTCGACGCGTTCTTCGCCGATTGGGAGCGCGGGCCCCTGTTCGCGCACCTCACGCCCGCGCAGCAACAACGTCGTCAGGCCCTGCGCGCGCAGCACGATCCCCACCGCCTCGCCGCGGCGCTGCGCGCGTTCTCGCCCGCACGCCAACGCCCGTTCTCGCTCGCGCACCTGAAGCTGCCGGTGCTGCTGATCGCCGGCGCCAACGACGCCGCCTACGTCGATCACGCCGAACAACTGACAAAAATGCTGCCCGGCTGCCGGCTTTCCATCATCCACGACGCGGGACACATCCCGCACCTCGAGCAACCCGAAGCGGTGGCCCGGGTCATCAACGACTTTCTCGCTGTCTTGCCCGAACCGAAAGAGGAGCTGCGCCCATGACCGAAGCACCCGTGACCTTCAAATCGGCCCACACCTTCACCGACATTCTCTACGAGAAGTCCGACGAGGGCATCGCCAAAATTACAATCAACCGCCCCGAGTGCAGAAACGCGTTTCGGCCGCAGACGCTGTTCGAGTTGCAGCAGGCGTTTCAAGACGCCCGCGAAGACAAAGACGTTGGCGTCATCGTCCTCACCGGCGCCGGCGACGCCGCCTTCTGCAGCGGCGGCGACCAACGCATCCGCGGCAGCGAGGGCTACGTCGGCGACGACGGCGTGCCGCGCTTGAACGTGCTCGACCTGCAGAAGCAAATTCGATCGTTGCCGAAGCCCGTCGTCGCGATGGTGAAGGGCTTCGCCATCGGCGGCGGCCACGTGCTGCACGTCGTCTGCGACCTCACCATCGCCGGCGACAACGCCGTCTTTGGCCAGACCGGACCCCGCGTCGGCAGCTTCGACGGCGGCTTCGGCGCTTCGTATCTGGCCTCACACATCGGCCAGAAAAAGGCGCGCGAGATTTGGTTTCTCTGCCGCCAGTACAGCGCGCAACAAGCCCTCGAGATGGGCCTCGTCAACGCCGTCGTCCCCGTCAAAGACGTCGAGGCGACGACGATGCAGTGGTGCAGAGAGATGCTCGAGAAGAGCCCGCTGGCGCTGCGCTTGTTGAAGAGCGCCTTCAACGCCGACCTCGATGGACAAGCGGGCATCCAAGAGCTCGCCGGCAATGCCACGCTTCTTTATTATATGACTGAAGAGGCGCAAGAGGGCAAGAATTCTTGGCTCGAGCGCCGCAAGCCCGACTTCAGCAAATTCCCCCGCCGTCCTTGAACGCACGCTGAGGAGACGTTCATGCAGCCCGCCCCCACCCTGCCCGCACCGACGGCTTCGACGACGACCGCCACGGGCCGTGCGTCAAACACCGCCGCCAGCGCCGACGTCGTCGAACGCATCCCGCTGTCGTCATGGATCCTCGCGACCCGGCCCAAGACGCTGGTGGCGGGCGCGGTGCCGGTGCTGGTGGGCGCGGCCTCGACGGTGCACCTCGCGCTGGCGGGCGCACAGCAAGACGGCGTCGCGACAGGGCTGCCGGTCCACCTGTGGCTCGTTCTGCCCTGCCTGTTCTGCTCTCTCTTGATTCAGGTCGGCACGAACCTCTTCAATGATGTCTACGACTTCGAGCGCGGCGCCGACGATGGCGCCCGCCTCGGACCCAAACGCGTCACGCAGAGCGGGTTGATCCCGGCCCACGTCGTCAAATTCGCCGCCATCGCCTGCTTCGTCGCCGCCGCCGTCTGCGGCCTCGTCGTCTGCGCGGTCGCCGGCTGGCACCTCATCGTCGTCGGCGCCGTCTGCTTGTTCTGCGGCTGGCTTTACACGGGCGGACCGTTTCCCCTCGCCTACCACGGCCTCGGCGAGGTCTTCGTCTTCGTCTTCTTCGGCGAGGTCGCCACCGTCGGCAGCGCCTACGCCGTCAGCGGCGTCGTCGACATCGACGCCATCGTCTGCGGCGCCATCGTCGGCGCGCTCTCGACCGGGCTGATTTTGGTGAACAACCTGCGCGACGTCGACGGCGACGCCCGCGCCAACAAGCGCACGCTGGCCGTGCGCTTCGGTGTTCCCTTCTCGCGCGCCCTCTACGTCACAGGCCTCGTCGCCGCCGTCGCCGGCGTGGTCGTCATCGGCGCCATGCGCGCGTCACCGTGGCTCGCGCTGCCGCTGCTCGCTCTGCCGCTGGCCATCAAAGCCGCGCGCGGCGTGACCTCGACGTCAGGGGCCCAGCTCAACCCGCTGCTCGGCGCCACCGCCCGCACCATGACGGTGCTGGGCCTCCTGCTCTCGATCGCCCTGGTGCTCTCATGAACCTCCCCTCGACCGCTCAGGTGCTCTCATGAACGACGCGTTGGTCACCCCGTTCACGGCCCGGCTCGCGGCACCCGTGACGACGTCGTTCGGCGTCGTCGACGAGCGCAAGGGCTTCTTCTTCGACGCCGGCGACCACGACGGCGACGGTGACGGTGACGGCGACGGCGATGGTGACGGCGTCGCGTGCAGAGGCGAAGCCACGCCGCTGCCCGCCTTTGGCACCGAAGACCTCGCGGTGTGCGAGCGCGTGCTGCGATCGCGCGGCGACGACGCGGCCTTTGCGCCGTGCGCCCGCCACGCGCTCGAGCAAGCGCGGCTGCGCGCCCGCGGCGACGTGGCCACCCAGCTGGCCGCCCGGGTCGGACTGCGCGCCAGCGACCTCCGCGACGACGTTGATCGCTACGCGTTGTGCGCCACCGACTTCGACGCAGTCATGGCCGCGGCCGCCGCCGGCGCGCGCGTGCTCAAGCTGAAGATCGACGACGCCGAGCTGGCCCGCCACCTCGTGCGCCGCGTGCGCTCGAAGCTGCCAGCGTCGTCGTCGTCATCGTCGTCGCTGGCCCTCCGCCTCGACGCCAACGGCGGCCTCGACCTCGCCAGCGCGCGCTGGCTGCTGCGCTCACTGCAGCCCGGCGACATCGAGCTCATCGAGCAGCCCGTCGAAGCCGCCGACGTCGACGGCCTCGTCGGCCTCGCCGCCGACTTCGCCCACGTCGTCGTCTGCGCCGACGAAGCCTTGATCGACCCGGACCGCCGCAAGGCTCTGCTCGACAGCAAGTCAAAGCTTGGATTCATCTGGAAGCCGCAGGCCGTCGGCGGCGCCACCGTCGTCGTCGACGCCGTCGCCGGCCTCAGAGACCGCGTGCACATCGTCACCACCTTCTTCGACACCGACGTCGCCGCCGCCCACGCCACCGCCGCCGCCCGCGTCGTCGACGCGCTGTGCGCGCCGTTCTCCACCGAACGACGCGCCCACGGACTCTCGACCCGGGCCACACTCATCGCGTGAAGTGCCCGGTCAAAGCCGCTGATGCGAAGCGCACCGCCGTCGTCTGCGGCGACGTCGCCGTCTCCTACGGCGCCCTCGACGCCCGCGCCGCCGTCTTCGCCGCCGGCTTCCGCG
>JANNAY010000385.1:0-5371 GCA_031384945.1 Deltaproteobacteria bacterium | reverse complement strand
GCTCCTCCGATCGTTGTGGAGGGGCGTATGAACCGTAGTCGTCAGCGTCGTCGTCGTCGTTGTCTTTGCCGTAGGGCAAGAGCGCCGGTCCGATGGTGAGCGCGAGGGTGACGCCGAAGACGAGCTGGCTGTTCTGGTCCACCCACGACTGCCCGCGGTTCACCCACAGAACGACCGGCGACCAGACGAGCAAGCGGGCGAAGACGACGCCGATGCCGGCGCCGAGGGCGGCGAAGACGACGACGTGGGCGGCGGCTGGCAGCTTCTTCGTCCACTTCGCCGGCGGGTGCAGCACGGGGAGGAAGACGGACGGCGCCGACATCATGCCGATGCCGCTGAAGCCGAGCGTGAACACGAAGAACCACAGCGCGTTGATGCCCAGCGGCGCCGTCGCCGGGAACGCGACGTCGACGGGTCCGAGCTGCACTTGCAGAATTTGGGCGATCGTCGTCGTGCAGAACGACAGCGCGACGGCGAGCGCGAGGCGCGGGGCGGCGCGGACTTGCATCCACAGCGGTCCGACCGAGCCGCGTTTGAGGCGGGCTTCGACGGCTGTGGCGGCGAAGAGGGCGGCCCCGGCTGTGGCGAAGACGACGAGGTCGGGGACGAAGCGCTGGAACGGCGGGAAGCGCGCGGTGACGCAGGCGGCGAGCACGGCGGCGCAGACGAGGGCGATGGCGCTCATGGGCGCAGCTTAGGTCGATCCGACGTTGACGACGTCTACAGCGACACGCCGACGACGACGCCCGGCCACAACACCACATGGTCGGCGACCGGAACCGCCATGCGCGTCGCGTTCAACCCCGTGGCGTCGAGCAAGCGCAGCTCGGGACCCGCGCTGACCTGCACGAACGGAGCAGGACGCAACCGCAAGCGCGCGCCGGCTGCGCCGAACACGTTCTTGCTGCCGACGACGCCGACGTCGGCGCTGACGTCGATGAAGCCGTCGCCGAAGACGGTGTCGCCGAGCTCGACGGTGCCGCCGAAGCCGCCGCCGAGCACAGCCAACGGCGTCGTCGACAAGAGAGGATTCACGCCGGCCTTGAGCTCGGTCCACAAGTAGCGGCCGCCGACGCGGGCCTCGGCGCCGACGAGGGCGAAGTCAGAGCCGGTGACGCCGATGGAGGCTTGTCCGTCTTTGACGAGCGAGAGCACGCCCACCGGCGCCGTCGTCGACGACGAGATGTTGATGAGGCCGACCTGGGCGGCGGCGGTGTCGGCGATGTTGATGAGGCCGACCTGGGCGCCGTCGACGACGTTGCCGACGTTGACGAGCCCGATTTGCGCGCCGCGCAAGACGCCGGTGCCGAGGTTGAAGACGCCGCCCATGACGCCGTTGACGTCGCTGAGCGCGAGGTTCGAGGCGGCGAGCATCGCGCCAGAGACCGGTCCGTTGGCGCCGTTGAAGCCGATGGCCAACATGCCGCCGCGGACGCGTTCGTCGACGTAGTTGCCGCCGACGGCGAGGTCGACGCCGGACAAGCGGGCGCTGCGGCCGAAGAGCAGCGCGAGACCCAACTGGTTCTCGACGCGGTCGGCGGCGCTGTTGGCCTCGAGCGGCGAGATGAACGAGATGTTGATGGGGAAGTGCGTGATCGGGAGGTCGCCGCGGGGGACAGCTTCTTCGAGGTCGACGGCGTGAAAGTCTTTGCGCGAGAGGGTGCCGCCCTTGCTCAGCGCCTGCTCGGCGAGGTGGCCGTCGACGACGATCACGTCGTATTCGGCGCGCGGCAAGGCCAGCGGCAATGACGATCCTGAGGTCTTCGTCACCTCAGCGAGCAACGTTCGTTCTTTGGCGTCGCGCACGAACACGCGGCCGTTGACGTCGTCACCGAGGATCAAACGCGACTTGACGTCGCGCAGATCGGTGAGCACCCATTCGCCAGCGCCGGTGAGCTGGATGTCCCAGGTGGCGTGCTGCGCCCCCCCCGTCGTCGTCGTCGTCGTCGCCAACGTCTCGTGAAACGCGAAGCGATACGCCTCGTCGAGGGTGACCAAGCCGTCTTTGCTGACGTCGGCGGCGCCGCGCAGCCCCGTGACCAAGGCGTGCGTGAAGTAGCTGCCGCCGAGGCGCGCGCTCTCTTGCGATGCTTCATCGGCCGACGACGACGTCAAGAACGCCTGCCCGTGCACGGCGACCTTGTCGTCGACCAGCAGCGGCGGACGGCGCGTGCCGCCCTTCTTCTTGACCGCGGCGCCCGAGGCGCACGAGTCGAGCACCACGACCTTGACGTCGGCGTCGATGGCGGTGACGCGGGCCTTCAACGCTGTCCACGAGAGGCGCGTGTCGCCGAGCAAGAGGCCGTTCTCGTCGCTGTGGCCGGAGTAGTAGACGACGACCTCGGCGCGTTCGCCGGCGGCTTTGGCGCGGCCGACGTCGGCTTTGACGTCGTCGAGGGCGCCGGTGACGTCGTTGGCGCCGCCGTCGACGAGGAAGCGGACGTCGCTGCTGTCGACGTGGGCGAGGTCGACCAAGACGTCGCGGATGGCGCGGGCGTCGTCGTCAGAGTGCTGCAGGTGCGCGCGTCCTGGTCCACCGTCGTGGTGGGCCATCACCAAGGCGAAGCGGTGCGTGACGCGCAACGAAGACGCTGCTGCCACCGGCGCGCTGCCCAGAACGGCGGCGCACACGGAGGCGAAGATGACGACGAGAGCCGGGGCGGCGCGCACGCCGTGACCCTACTCTTTCACGAGCAAGAAATCAGACTGCACGGCGCCATCGGGCAAGCCGTGCAACGTCGCCTTGCGCGGGTCTTTGCTGCGGGCGGTGGCGGCGGCGGCTTCTTCGACGGCTTTGACGTCGAGCGCGGCGTTGCTGGCGACGAGAAAGAAGCGCTCGAAGCCGGGGGCGTCGTCGAGCTCGAACGAGAACGGCAGCGCTGTCGTGCCCGTCGGCAGCGTCGTCGACGATCCGTCGTCGGGGAAGTGGCGGGTGACGACGCCGGCGCCGTCGACGGAGACGACGACGCCGTGGGCGAAGCCGGCGCCTTTGGTGCGCACCTGCACGACGTCGCCTGTGTGCACGATGTCCCACGACGACAGCGCCTGCGCCTCGCCGTTGTGCTCGCGCGAGATCAACAACACGGGTTGTGCATCGCCCTTGATGCGGTCGCCGATCGCGCCGTTGATCAGGTCGTCGGCTTGCAGCTTCTTGGGGACGACGACGAAGACGCACAAGACGGCGGCGATGGCGACGGCGGGGGCGACGAAGAAGTGCCCTGTTGATCGAAACATCGAGCGGGGCGGTTCACGATCGAGCGCGGCGTTGATGTTGGCGGCCGCGGTCTTGGGCGGCAGGCGGGCCAGCACGCGGGCGTCGTCGACGACGAGGGCGGCGATGGCGTCGCGGTCGTCGTTGGAGGCGCCGTCGACGCCGACCTCGTCTTTGATTTTTTCCAACCGCAGCTGATTCATGGGAGCTCTTCGCGCTCAGGGCGCTGCTGGATCTTGTGTTGAAACACGCGCAGCCGTTTGCGCACGCCGCTGACGCTCATGCCCATCTCGGCGGCGGTCTCTTCGAGGGTCAGTCCGTCGACGAAGTGCAGCACCGCCATCACCCGCGTGGTCTCGGGCTCATCACCAAAGAGCCGCTCGAGCGCGCGGCGCAGGGCCGACGTCGAGACGCCGTCGTCGACGCCAGCGATGGCTTCGACCGAGATGGCGGCGGCGGAGGAAGCGTCGTCGTAGGAGTCGGCCGGCTTTCGCTTCTTTGTGCGCAGGCGGTTGAGGCAGACGTTGGTGGCGATGGTCCACAGGTACGAGACGGGTTTGTCGTCGACGACGCCCTCGTCGCGCGCCCGCCGCAGCACGCGCACGAACACCTCTTGCGTCGCGTCGTCGGCGTCGGCCACGTTTCGCAACAGCGCTGTGCAGCGACGATGAACCATGGGCCCGTACCGCATGAAAAAGGCTTCGACGTCAACGGCAGGCTTCTTCACGCTGACGCCCGCCACACGCTCTCAACACCGGATCGCAGCGGGCCTGTCACCGCGTGCTGACACTGCAGATCTGGCGCCAGGCGTTCGGGCATCGGTTCACGTCGACAGGTCGGTGTCTTCCCAGCTGACGTCGGGCGAGATGGCCCACGTCAACGAGTGGCGCCGCTCGTGGATGACGCCGGTGCCCACCACCGGCTCGAACCCCTTCGGCGCGGTCGATGCGCCGAGCTGGGCCGAGCGCGCGGCGTTGTGGGCGCAGAAGAAGAAGTCTTCGAGCGACAGCACTTCGTCGTTGCTGCGCACCTTGCGCTTGCTCGTCCACGCGTCGAGCTCGTCGGTCATCTTGGGCAAGAACGCGAAGAGGGGCTGAATGACGGCGTCACCGATGATGCCCTGGATGGTCGGCACCCGCGGAAAGCCGAGGATCCACGCGAGCGACCACATGTTCTCAAGGCGCCAACCCACGAGCTCGCGAAACTGCTGCTGCGCCTGCGCCCGTGGCGTCTGCAAAATTTCGACGTCGTCGCCGTCGACCATGAGGTCGTTGTCGTCGACGTAGGCCTCGATCTGTTCGTCGGGGTTGTCGGTGGCTGAGCTCATCACCCAGGTGCAGACGGCGTCGAGGCCGCACAGCCGCTGCGCGATCTCTTGCGGCGGGCGCAGGCCGGTGACGACGTCACGGGTCAACGGCAATCCCGGTGACACCGTGAATCCCAGCTCTTTCAGTGCCTTGATGCTCTGCGCGCGGCTCATCGAAACACCTGACTACTTTTTCTTGGGACGAAAGGCTGTGACGACGTCATTGTTCGTCTCGAGCGACGGCCCGCCGATCAGATCAATGCAATACGGAATCGCCGGCATCACCGCGATCAAACATTCGCGGATCGACTTGATGCTGCCGGGCAGGTTCACCACGAGGGCCCCGGTTCCGTCGCTGCGAAAGCGGATGACGGCCTCTTGCCGCGACAAGATCGCCGTCGGCACCTTCTCGAGCGACACCTTGCGCATCAGCTCGCCGAAGCCGGGCATCGCCTTGTGGCCGATCTTGAGCGTGGCCTCGACGGTGACGTCGCGCAGCGCCGGCCCCGTTCCGCCCGTCGTGACCACCAACGCGCACCGCTGCGCCGGATCAGGGGGGTCGACGAGGTCGATCAGGCGCTGCTCGATCAACGGCTGGTCGTCGGGCACGAGACGGCACACCGCTTCGAACGGCGTGGCGAGAAATTCGCGCAGCACACCGACGACCTCGGGCGTTCCTTCGTCGACGTAGACGCCGGCGCTGGCGCGGTCGCTGGTGGTGACGACGCCGATCTTCACGGTCATCGCGCGCCGCCTGAAAAGGCCCCCTGGCCCCCCAACTCATGCGTTGCTCGCGCCGCAGAGCCCCCAGTACCCCCGCTGCGCGGGGGCAAACCCAAATTCCACGACGCCCA